>CAZNVF010000086.1:2412-6269 GCA_964576395.1 uncultured Oscillospiraceae bacterium | reverse complement strand
GCATTAAATTTTTATAAGTAAGCTTTCACAAAATTGCGGGCCGAATTTGAGCATGCTCAAATAACATAACCCAATCTGTAAAGAAATTTTTATAATATTATAAAAAACGTTTGAAACAATATAAAATTAGTGGTAGTATAATTATATAAATTTATAAGGAGTGAAGTACATTGGCACGTTCTAAAAAAACAATGGATGGCAACACCGCCGCTGCTCATGTTTCCTATGCATATACAGATGTAGCTGCAATCTATCCTATCACGCCTTCTTCGGTCATGGCCGAACTTGCTGATAAATGGTCGGCAAGCGGAAGGACAAACATCTTTGGCAATAAGGTTCAGGTAACAGAAATGCAGTCTGAAGCCGGTGCTTCCGGTTCTGTTCACGGTTCGCTTGCAGCCGGTGCTCTTACGACCACTTTTACAGCTTCTCAGGGGCTTCTTCTTATGATCCCTAATATGTATAAAATGGCCGGCGAGCTTCTTCCTGCTGTTATTAATGTTTCTGCAAGGGCTCTTGCTTCCCACGCCCTAAGTATTTTTGGTGATCATTCGGATATATACGCCTGCCGCCAAACCGGTTTTGCTATGCTTTGCTCTGGCAATCCACAGGAGGTAATGGATCTTGCGCCAGTTGCTCATCTTTCAGCAATTAAGGGCAGGGTTCCATTTTTACATTTTTTTGATGGTTTTCGCACCTCCCACGAAATACAGAAAATAGAAGTTTGGGATTATGAGCAACTTCGAGCTCTTGCGGATTTTGACGCAATTGAAGCTTTTCGCAAAAATGCCCTTAACCCCAACCACCCTGTGACCCGCGGCACCGCTCAGAATCCCGATATTTTCTTCCAAGCAAGAGAATCTTGCAACAAGTTTTATAATGCTCTTCCCAAAGTTGTGGAAGAATATATGAATAAAATCAATGATGAGATTGGTTCTAATTATAAGCTCTTCAATTATTATGGTGCGCCTGATGCTGAACACATAATTGTCGCTATGGGTTCCGTTTGTGATACAATAGAAGAAACCATAGATTACCTCAATGCGTCCGGAAAAAAATACGGACTTGTCAAAGTTCGTCTTTATCGTCCTTTTAGTGTAAAACATCTTATCGACGTAATTCCCGACTCGATAAAAACTATCTCTGTTCTGGACAGGACCAAAGAGCCCGGTGGAGTTGGCGAACCGCTTTACCTTGATGTTTCCGCTGCTGTCCGTGGAACAAAATTTGAGAAAGTCACAATTTTTGGTGGGCGCTATGGCCTTGGTAGCAAAGATACTACCCCAGCCCAAATAATTGCCGTATACCACAATGCTGAGGAGGACGAAAAACGTACTTTTGTCATCGGTATCGATGATGACGTTACAAATCTTTCCCTTGAAATAAAAGAAAGTCCCGACACCACCCCTTCCGGAACCACCAGCTGTATGTTTTGGGGACTTGGTTCTGACGGTACTGTTGGAGCAAATAAGAACTCAATCAAAATAATTGGCGACCACACTGATCTTTATGCCCAGGGATACTTCGCATATGATTCAAAAAAATCTGGCGGTGTGACTATATCTCACCTTCGTTTTGGTAAATCTCCCATTAAGTCGACCTATTACATCAACCGTGCTGATTTTGTGGCCTGCCATAACCCTTCTTATGTGAATAAATATGATATGGTTTCTGTTCTCAAGAAAGGAGGAAAGTTCTTGCTCAACTGCGGATGGGATCTTGACGATATCAATAGACACCTTCCCGGAGAAGTAAAGCGCTACATTGCAGAGAATGAAATAGAGTTTTACACTATTGACGGCATTTCTATTGCAAAGGAGATCGGTCTTGGCGGAAAAATAAATACCATTCTTCAAGCTGCATTTTTCAAGATAACCGGCATTATTCCTGCTGAGGATGCAGAAAAATATCTGAAAGATGCCGCTGTCGCTTCCTATGGCAAGAAAGGTGAATCCGTAATTCAGATGAATTTCTCTGCTATCGAGCGTGGGATGAAAGACTTTGTAAAGGTAGATTACCCAGCTGATAAATGGAAAAAAGCCGAAGGCAATATTCCAGTTATGAAAGCTGAAGGTGAAAACAAAGAACTTGTTGATTTTGTTAACTCTATTCTTGTTCCTGCCACTGCACAAAAGGGTGACAAGCTTCCCGTGTCCGTATTCTCCGGACGTGAGGACGGCACTTTTCCTTGCGGCACCGCTGCATTTGAAAAGCGTGGAATTGCTGTTGACGTTCCTCAGTGGCTTCCCGAAAATTGCATTCAGTGCAATATGTGCTCTTATGTTTGCCCACATGCTGTAATCCGTCCTGTAGTTATGACAGAGAGCGAAGTTGCCGCCGCACCCGATGGTATAAAGGCAGTCCCAATGACAGGTATTCCTGGCAAACATTTTGCAATAACCATCTCTTCTCTTGACTGCACTGGCTGTGGCTCATGCGTCAATGTATGCCCTGGCAGAAAAGGTGCCAAGGCCCTCGAAATGAAGTCACTTGAAAGCCAACTTTCTGAACAGAAAGTTTTTGAATACGGCCTTGATATTCCAGAAAAAATTGAGGTTAGTGAGAAATTTAAGCCAGCAACCCTCAAAGGAAGCCAGTTCAGACGTCCGCTTCTTGAGTTCTCCGGTGCCTGTGCAGGTTGTGGTGAAACTCCTTATGCAAAGCTTGTAACTCAGCTTTACGGTGACAGAATGTATATTGCCAACGCTACAGGCTGTTCCTCTATATGGGGAGGATCTGCCCCATCTACCCCCTATACTGTAAATAAAGAAGGAAAAGGCCCTGCATGGGCAAATTCCCTATTTGAGGATAATGCGGAATACAGCTATGGTATGTTCCTTGGCCAAGAGGCCATTCGCAACAGCTACATTGAAAAAATAAAATACATTGCCGAAAACGGAAAACATGAAAATATCGTAACCGCTGCAAAAAAATATCTTGAAACCGTAGATGATGGCGAGGCAAACTCTGCTGCAACAAAAGAACTTGTGGACGCGCTTAGCGAATGTGGATGTGAAAAAGCCGCTGATATTCTTAAAGGCAAAGATTACCTTGCTAAAAAATCCGTTTGGGCATTTGGCGGAGACGGTTGGGCTTATGACATCGGCTTTGGTGGGCTTGACCACGTTCTTGCCTCCGGCAGAAATATCAATGTTCTTGTTTTTGATACCGAGGTTTATTCCAACACTGGCGGCCAATCCTCCAAAGCTACTCCAACCGGAGCTGTGGCACAGTTTGCCGCTGCAGGAAAAGAGGTAAAGAAAAAGGATCTTGCCGCAATTGCAATGAGCTATGGATATATTTACGTTGCACAAGTAGCCCAAGGTGCCAACATGGCACAGTGTGTAAAAGCGATATCCGAAGCCGAAAGCTACGACGGCCCTTCCCTTATCATTGCTTATGCGCCTTGTATTAACCATGGAATAAAAGGCGGTATGGGTAATTCTATGGCGGAGGAAAAACACGCTGTCGAGGCTGGATATTGGCACCTCTTCCGTTTCGACCCAAGACTTGCCAAAGAGGGAAAAAATCCGTTCCAGCTTGATTCTGCTGCTCCTAGCTCAAGCTATAAAGACTTCATCAAGAGTGAGGTCCGTTACAGCAGCCTCATGCGCACCTTCCCCGACCGTGCGGAAGCGCTTTTCGACAAAGCCGAGAAAAACGCCGCCGAGAAATATGAGCACCTTGAACAGCTCGCAGGAAAATAAATATAGTGATAAAAATGCCCCCGCCATGCGGGGGCATTTTTTGCTGCGAATAAAACCAATATTATGAACAAATAATAGGTTGACTTCTACCTATTATTTGCATATAATATTTTTAGAAAGAGGGTGTTATTATGCAAATTGATACCAAAA
>CAZNVF010000086.1:0-2402 GCA_964576395.1 uncultured Oscillospiraceae bacterium | reverse complement strand
CGAAGCAAACCAAAACTTTTCAAGGATTACCAAAATCGCAGAAAAAGAGGGTCAGGCTGTTATCTTTAAAAACAACAAGCCCAAATATATTCTTCTTGACGTTGAAAGCAACCCTATTTTCGATATGACCGACGATGAAAAAATTGACGTTGCCGCCGCAAGAATTCTCAAAAAATATAAACCTGCATTTCTGGAGCTTGCAAAATGATTAAATTTTCAAAAGAAAAAGTATTGCTGCTGCACCAGCTTATTGCTGAAGAAACAGGTGGTGCTGTTGGGCTTCGGGATGAAGCTCTTCTGGAATCCGCGCTTGAAAACGCGTTTGCGGGTTTTGGCGACGAAGAATTTTACCCCACAAAAGAGGAAAAAGGCGCAAGGCTTGGGTACACCCTTGTTTCCAACCACGCTTTTGTGGATGGCAACAAAAGAATCGGAATGTATATAATGCTTACCTTCCTTGAGGTAAACGGAGTAAAAATTGACTGCACCAACGAAGAACTTGTTGAAGTCGGGCTTTCCGTTGCCGCCGGAACAATGGGCTATGAAGAACTTCGGGACTGGGTTATTGAACACAAAATTTAATATCTAATATAGTAAAACACCGCCAAATATTCAGCGGTGTTTTTAACTATTATTTTTTCTCGTAATATTCGCAACGTTTTGCAGAACGGCAATGCTTCAGATATGTTTCACTCTGAGGACAGGTGCAAACTCTGTTTGCACCTTTACCCTCTGCAAAAATACAATAAGCCGGATGTCTTCGGGAATCATTGGCTTTAAGAAATTCCAGATGTGCTGGAACACCCTGCATTTGACTTACTTTTGGCAAATTTATCACTCCTTATTCATCCTAGGAAATGTCAACCCACATTGCGGGGCGGACGGCGTTGCCATCGAAAGAGGTATAAACACCGTAGAGGGACACTTCTCCGGTAGAGCAGACACAAGCCGCAGTGCCAATATCACGGCCGGGCGTCCGCAGCCACCATTGGCACTTTTCTTTAACAATGGCACCTTGAGCCTCTGCATAAGCTGTTGCTTTACATTGTTTTGTTTGATTATGTGAGAAATATTCTTTTGCCTCAGCAAAACTAAGTAAGAATATTTTATCCTGTGTATCCTTGCCTGGGTCGATGTTTGAATAAGGGTTTTTATCAGCATAAGCTGTTGTTGTTGCAATCATAGCTTGTTCTTCAGAAGAAAACGCATCATTGATAAATGTGTCATTCAGCCAGCTGCGAAGCGTACAGGTTTCCCATGTTACATCGGCACCCGAAGTATCATATGGCTGACAGTCAAGAGCGTATCTACTTATTAAAAGCAACTTATTATCCTCTTTGGCAAGCACAAGCCATTCTACATCTTCTTTTCCATTGGAAACATCATTATCTTGTTCATAGTCACCGAAAAATACATAATTACCGGCATCTGCCACTTTTATATAAAAAGAGTCTGCTTTTTCTGCACTATCTTTATAGTCGGCAATCTCTCTGAAAGTGTTATATGCTTCTTCATATTGCCCATTTTCCATAAGTTTAACGGCAGAGTTATATTTCATCATAGGCTGAATTACAGTTGTGAACACGACCGCTGCAATAGCAACAACCGCAATTATCGGAAGAACAACGACGGCCACTTTTTTGAGTTTTTTTACGGTTCTTTCCGTCTTAATACGTTTTTCTTCTTCCTTGCGTTTAAGTTCAAGGCGCGCAGCCTCCGCTTTACGCTCGGCCTCAATTCTTTCTTCCTCCGCTTTACGCTCGGCCTCAATTCTTTCTTCCTCAGCCTTTCTTTCCGCTTCAAGGCGGATGCGCTCGTTGCGCTCGTTTATTTGATTTATGTAACCGTTAAGCTCGGCAATAAGCTCTGCACTTCCGAACCGGAGGATTTTTTTATAGTTATCGTTCCCGTCAAAGGGCTCGGCGCAGTTAACAAGCTCCGCTTTTTCCGAAACCTCGTACTCCGCCATCATTTTTCCAAGATAGGCTTCTGCCATTTCCGGGTCCGCATCAAGGGTCGCTTCGCAATAGGCGTAGGCGGAATCCCAATTCTTATCCTCGATGAAGATAAAGGCCCTTTTAAGCAGGGATTCCGGGGTTGCGTTGGCGCTGATTTCGATTTTTTGAGAAGTTCTTTTATTCAGAGCTTTTCCGGAAAGCCTCATCCATAAATTTCTTCTGATATTCCCTGAAAGCCTCTTCTTCCGGGCTTTTAAGCAAAAGAGAATGGATTAAAGCCACTATGAACAGCATCCACCCATAGAACCACCAAAGGCCAAAGCTGCGGCCCTTGCTTTTTGCGATATTCGCGGGAATAAGCCCAAGAAACGCCGCAATAATTAAGATGTAAATATACATTTTCGCATCCTCCTGATAATAAAAAAGTGCGCAGCCGAAGCCACG
>CAZNVF010000085.1:0-6288 GCA_964576395.1 uncultured Oscillospiraceae bacterium | reverse complement strand
TGAATGAATAATAGACTAATATAAAATCTTTTTAGAAAGACAGCAAAAACAGCCGGGACAACGTGTGGTAAAATGAACAAACCTTTACCAAACGCCATGTTAGGTTTTGCTATTGGCGGCGAAAGGGCGGCAGCAGGGAGTGTGGCTGCATTTTTATGCCTTGTACCCTACATCATATCTTGTGTGGTGACGAGGCATTAAATATGATAAACAGCTGTAAAGCAATTGGTACAGATTGGCTCACATTGCATAGCAATTCGTATAAAAACTCCTATTTGATTTTCTGCAGCCAATCATAAGTCTTAAAATGAAATGTTGAAAGAAGAGCTGAGTGCTTTATAATTATTGGAGCAGTCGGTGTCAGACGCTACAGAAGTGAGTAAAATTGGTTCTGAAAAGTGATAAAAAAGCACCGTACAGCGGTGTTTTTTTATTTAAGAGGAATAATTGTATAACTATGAGCATTAGAAAAAGATAGCCGCCAAACCGGTGAATAAGGTAAATGTGTTTTACATTTCAGATGCTTTTTTTTAAAATCTGTTCTTAAAATTACTCTCACAGCATATTCTGAAAAAGAAAACGAAAAGGAGAGGAATCTTATGGAGCTTGATGTTACGAGAAGTACAGCAGCGTGCTGTGGAACTCCGAATGAAAAAAAGGCTGTTCTTCCGGTTGAATGTTCATTGATACTGCCGGACTATTATCCCGATGTTATGAAAATACTGCGTTATACGGCAAAAACCGCAACCGCACCAGTATTTTCGGACGAGGCCGGGGAAACAGTATCGGGAAATGTCAGTATAGAGGTAAACTATGTTTCGGAAGAGGGAGAATTTTGTTTTTGTGGCCAAATTCAGCCCTTCAGCCACAATTTCGCAAGGGAAGGGAATATCTCGGCTGCAGAAGCGGAAGCTGTTCCAGACGAATTTAGCTGCCGCGCAGTCAACAAAAGAAGAATCGACCTTCACGGAAGCCTTAACCTTACGCTTCGTACAGTTGGAATGGAGGAGCGGGAGTTTATAAAAGCTGCCGAGGGAGCGGGCGCTGTCTGCAGAAAGGACAGCACCGATATGGTGACTATGGCCGGTGAGTATTATAAAACTTTCACTATTGAGGAAAAAGCCGAGCTTGGCTATGGGAAGGCACCCTTTGGAAGGGTGATCCGTACCGCGGTTTCTGCGGCAGTTAGTGAATGCCATGTTATTCAGGATAAAATCGTAACAAAAGGTGAAATAAAGGTGAAAGTATTTTGGTCACCAGAGGAAGACGGCGAAAACGCCGCGAAAGAATATTTCACCTCCTCCTTCAGTTTTCCTGTAAGCAGAATGATAGATGCTCCAAGCGTTCTTATGACGGATATATGTGACGCATGTTATAAAGCAGATTTTCCGGAAATAACCCCGGCAGAAGATGGCGCGTCACTTTTAGTAAAGCTGAAAGTCGGAGCTTTTGCAAGGGTATATAGAGCCGGCAATGCTGAACTTGTAACAGATATGTTTTCAACTGAGTTTGAAAATGGCTGTGAATGTAATAAGTTTACAATTATGGATCATGCTCTTCCGGTAGAGCTCACTCAAGATGTGTGCGAAAAAATGGAGCTTCCAAACTCTGCTGAAGAAATAATTGATCTTTGGACTGAGATACAAGACCAGCCAAAACCCAACTCGGACGGAAAAATAACTTATACTTTAAAAATTTGTATGTTTGCAAAAGACTCAGAAGGTGAAATTGCTTATTATGAGAAAACTGTAGAACAGGAGATACCATCCCCAGCGTCCGGAAAGAAAATTGCTTTCTATAATCTTTATGCCTGCGTTGAAAACGAGGAATATAACCTTGTAAGAAACGGAAGCGTTGAAGTTTCAGCTAATATTTTAATAGATGGAACAATATACACCTTCTGTACTAAAAATGTGCTGGTATCATGTTCAGTTGATGAGAATAAGCATTTGGAAAATGAGGCCGCTGCGGTGGTGCTCTATTACGCCGAACCTGGCGAAGATGTTTGGAACATTGCTAAAAGCCATAGAACACCGCTTGAAGGCATTGTTTCAGAAAACAATCTTTCTGAGAATATCATCTCGGCAAGAAAGATGTTAATTATTCCAAAATAAAATAATTGTTAGTTAAAAATGTTCCTATTTAGTATAACAACAAATAGGAACATTTTTAATGCCTAATATGATGGCTTTGTGAAAGCAAAAAATCCCTATGTTAAAGCAATTTTTACTGCGTTTCCATATCCTCCGAAAAGTATCTGAAATTTTGTATAAAAACTGCTTTAAAAACTGTTTCATGTATGTAGAAACCGACAGTTTTGATAAAAAAACTTTCGGCCAAATTGTCACATGGCGATACAATTTGCTTGCAGAAATCGTGTTGGAGAGCACGCCAGTTTTCTGCAAAAGAAAAAAGATAAAATTAAAACGGAGGAAGTTTTAAAATGAAAAAAGCTCTTGCTCTTGTGCTTTGCGTTCTTATGATCTCCGCAATGGGTATTTCCGCATTTGCAGATATCCCCGTCATTGACCTTACCGAAGAGATCACCAGCGCTTCCGGCACTTACATCAAGATTTCCGATGCTGACATTTGGACTGCTACATCCACGAACGAAGACGGCGCTACTTACTATACCAACGGTATAGGCGGTGTTGTATATTTTGCAATGATCTTTAACCCAAATACTTACAAAAATATTAAAGTTGACACCACCGGCATTGTTTCTGCCGAGATTCTTGAATATGACCCCGCTGTTTATTCTGCAGATGATGAAGTGTGGAAATCCATAAGTGATGAGATCACATTCAGCGTAAACGACAGCAAAAGCGGTTCTGTAATAAGCTATGATAAGGTTACCACTGTTGTGAACAAGGGTACCTATGATGCTGACAACGATGAGTTCCTTGTAACTGAGGAAGGTAAACCCAGTGTTTCTTATAAAATGGGCGGCTCTGTAGAAGAGAGCACTTCCTACAATGATGATAAAACAGAACAGACCGTTGTTACTGTTGAGACTCTTAAAGCCAGCACCGATTACACCGAAGTAAAAGCTGCTGCTAAAGCTCTCAATAACGACGGAAAAACCAGCAAATATATTGCTGAGTGCAACCAGGACGTTCACATTGTAAAAGTTAAAATTGCAAACAACTTCGGTGTAAATTACGCAATTGGCAGCTTCACTGTGAAAGCAACTGGCGTTTCTGATGGCAAAGCCTACACCGGTATTAAAAATAATGTTGTAGCCGACGTTGCTATCGCTTCCAGAGATACCGTTGAGTACTACTCTGAAAACTTTAAAGTCGGTGCAAGAGGCGAAATCTTCCCGATCAATGAGACCACCAATAAAGGTGATTTTGGTTACTGGGACTACTATGACAACAAAGTTTCTACCGATAGAGCGTTTGTAATCTCTACCACCAGTTTCCGCTCCATTGCAGGTCAGGGAATTACTCTTGCTAACAGCTCTACAAACCCCAACGTTATTGTTGAGATACCGAAAGTGGCAACAACCCAGAGCGGTGTAAACTTCCTTAATGAGAGCGATGAGGAGTATAAAGTTGTGGACGGCAAAAAAGTATTTGATTACTATTACCTCACTTTCTACGGTACTCAAACCATCGCAAGCGACTTCACTGTTAACTGGAAACTTGGCTGCACTTACGGTGAGCTTCTTAGCAAATTCGGCCTCAGCCTTGAGGAATCCGAGCAGGTGAAATTGCACCTTTACATTGACGGAAAAGACAGCGAACTCGTAATAGATTACAGCAAAGTAAACCTTTATGACGAAGTTGAGCTTGAGATTGAGCGTAAAGCTGGATCTACTCTTGGCAAATATATTCTCAGCGCTTCTAAAGTAAGCACTAATAACGGTACCGGAACTGGTTCTGGCTCCGGCAGCAACAACGGCGGTTCCGGTTCTGAAAGCAACCCTAACACTGGTGCTCCTGACATGATCGGCGTTGTATCCGCAATGGTTGTTATCTCTGCTGTTTCCGCTGTTGCGGTTTCTCTTAAAAAGAGAAAATAATCTCAAATTTTAAGGACATAAAACACTCTTTATAAAAGTGCCCGGGTACTCTCCCCCGGGCACTTTTTGCAACAAAAACCGCAATGTAGAGCCAATATCTATTGACAAAGTTCGACGCCTTTGTTAAAATTATAAATCACAGAATTATAATAACCTAAAATATATAAAATTTCGGGGGGCGCATAAAATGCTTGTCGGTAGAGAGGGAAAACTTGATTCCATGGAGAAAAATTACGCCTCGGTAGGGCCAAAATTTATTGTGGTGTATGGAAGCCACCGCTGTGGAAAAACAAAGCTTCTTGCCGAATTTGCAAAGGGAAAAAACGGTGTTTTTTTTTCGGCGCAAAAGCTTAATTCATTTACAAATCTGCGCCTTTTTGAAAAGGCGGTCTCTGAATATACCGGGGAGAAAGAAAGTTTTTCCTGCTGGAAAGAAGCTTTTGCCAGAATTGCAGAGCTTGCGAAAAATGGGCGTCTGCTTTTTGTTATAGATGATTTTGCCGACCTTGTTTTTGAGAATAGAACCGTGCTCAAAGAGCTTCGTTGTGCTTTTGAAAATGAATGGAAAGCGGCTAATCTTTGTGTTGCGGCCGGATGTGGAAGGCCGTATTTTACTGAAAATGAAATAATTGCGGAAAATTCTGCCGCAACAATGCGCCGTCCAGTGGTATATAAGCTGGATGAACTTGATTACTACGAATCGGCACGTCTGCTTCCTGCAAAAATCAACTCAGAAGATAAATTGCGCTACTACTGTTGCCTTGGCGGAGTTCCGGAATATTTAAAACTTGTAAAAAGCGGTCTTAACTTTGAGGAAAATATTAGGAATATTTTCCTTACCGAGGATTCGGCGCTTTTTACTGCACCTCCAGCAATATTTCTCGATGAGCTTCGCGAACCGGAGTTTTATAATTCAATACTTTTTGCAATAGCGAGGGGCCATTGCCGCATAAGCGAAATAGTTGCAGAAACTGGAGAAAGCTCAACAAAGGTCAATAAATATCTGCTCACTTTGCTTCAAATGCAGATAGTAAGCAGGGATATTCCCTTTGGCGAAGAAAATGGAACCAGCCGCAAAGGGGTTTATACAATAAGTTCAAAGGCGCTTGCTTTTTGGTTCCGTTTTGTTCTTCCCAATAAAACGGATATAAGCAAAGGCAAAGTCGTACTAAAAAATTTGACAGAAGAAGTGGATTCCTATATTGACGGAAAACTCTACGAACAGGTTTGCACTCAGTATATGATGCGTAAAAATAAACAAGGAGATCTTCCTTTTTTAGCCTCAGTTATTTCCGGGTATTGGAGCTCACTTAAAGAACGGGCGGACGCTACGCTTGTGGCGGCCAACCAGCGCAACCGGCAGATACTTTTTGCCGAATATAGAAGGAACTTTTCTGAATCGAGTGAACAGATACTATCTCGGCTCAGAGAGAGAGACCGCCTCTTCACAGAGTATTGGGAAAGAAACGATATGCTCTTTTCAATAAAACCTTTTCCGCGCGAGATCCGCAATCTTGAAAACAGGAAGCTTCGCCTTGTGGATGTAGATGGGCTGTATATGTAATAGAAATCCCCGTTTTTTTGGCGGGGATTTTTTATAAAATTATGGAAAATTTTACTCCCAGTTAAGTTAAGTTTGGCTGCTGCTTAGTTAGAAAATCCTAAATGTAGATTTATTCATTAGGGGACATCACATGAATGCTCCAAAAGAAAAGGAGCAAGGTATATCTCAACCTTGCTCCTATCAAACAGAAGGATCGCTGTTACTCTGTGGGTTTGTTGTCTGCTGTTATTTATCTCTTTTACCTTTCTCCCAATTTGCTTTCGTGTTCCCAGTGCTCTAACTCCAGATTTTTAGTGTATAAGCATCCAATCTCCAGAGTAATACAAATCCACTTTGTCTACGGCATATGTACAGATTTCAGAGACGCTGCCCCACAACCGGAACAGTTTCTTTCTGTGTAGGTTATACTGTCCATGGAATCAATGATCTATAATCAAATTAAAGTCATCAATAAAAATATATTCGCAGAATGTTTGACGCAAAGACTGAATCATCAAATTGCCATGCTCACTTTCGGCATATACAGAAAACTCTGCGGAAACGGTGAGGTCAAAAGTAAAATGATTACCGGTAATGTGTTCTGCTACATCTCCTTGCATTTTTCACTTCCGCCATCATCATAAACACAATTGACAAATATAACATTAGTCAACCTTGCATAAAGAATGACATCACAGCAGTGCATTGGCGGTCAATT
>CAZNVF010000084.1:5684-6311 GCA_964576395.1 uncultured Oscillospiraceae bacterium | reverse complement strand
CGCGGTCGCTAAAGAATTAAATCTTTCTTCAGGCTCTGTAACTGCATGGAAAAACGGAACATTTCCAAGGGCTTCAGCTTTAGTGAAGATTGCTGACTATTTTGGAGTTTCTGTAGAAGATTTAATTTTAGAGCAAAAAGAAAAGCCCGCCCCCATTTCCGAGAACGAGCTTTCTGATTCTGAAAGAGAAATTATTGATATTTGGCGTTCCTTTTCTCCGGAAGAACAGGAGCGGGTCTTGAAGATACTTTCCGCTCTTCAAGAATAATTTTAAACGTTTCTATCACCTTTTCGGGATTTTTCCTAAAACATTCGATTATTTGTTTTTCCTTAGTTGTCAACATCCTTAACCCTCCGGTCTTTTGTTATATTAATGAGCTGGTCTTGATAATCAAGTATCGGCTTTAATTTTTTAAATCTTTGTAACACTTTCAGTGTGCGGCGGTAAGAAAATCTGCCAGAAGTTTTTTCTCCACAGTATTTCAGAGTTTCTAAAGTTTTTACAAACTCTTTGGTATTCATTTCTTCGCTCCCCTCATGGAGCGAAGAATAACAAAATTTACATTACTAATCAATGCGCAAATAATATGATGAATTTCTACAAAAGGCTATAGGGCCATATATTTT
>CAZNVF010000084.1:0-5674 GCA_964576395.1 uncultured Oscillospiraceae bacterium | reverse complement strand
TTCGCTTTTCGTTAGCATTTTTGAGTAGAAAAAACTCAGTTTTTACGTAAAATCTACTGCAAAAGAATGATAATTTCACTATACCTAATCCCCAAAAAACCGCATAACTAAAGGAAAAAACCGCTTAACCCTAACAGTTAAGCGGTTTTTCCTTTTTGGAGCAGGTAACGGGAGTCGAACCCGCCTCAGCGGCTTGGGAAGCCGCTGTTCTACCGATGAACTATACCTGCATTATGTCAAATATTATGTTCTATTTTTATAAAAATGTCAAGTAGATAAAGTTAAATTATTGCCAAATTTCTTTTTTCACATTCAAATAGAAGTTCCCCCTTTTCGTCCAAGCTGCAAACGAGCTCGTCACCCGGACCTACTTCGCCCGAGATAAGCATTTCCGAAATTGGATCTTCTGCTGCTTCGCGAATATACCTTTGAAGTGGACGGGCTCCGTTTTCGGGAGTGAAACCTTTTTTTGCGGCCAGTTCTATGGCCTCCTTTGGAAAAACGGCTTTTATTCCAGCAGACAAAAGCCGGCCTTCAAGATTTTTATAATATTTTTCTGCTATCTCTTTTGCAGCGTCAAAATCAAGCCTTTCAAACGCTACAACCTCATCTATTCTATTAATGAACTCTGGGCGGAAAAAATGTTTCATCTCACAAAAAACGGCCTTACCGTTTTCTGCCTCAGTTTTTGGGATGAAAGCAAAGCCGAAATTCCCGCTTTTGCAAATCGATTCCGCTCCTATATTTGAAGTCATGATAATAAGCGTGTTTGTAAAATTAACTTTTCTTCCCTGCGAGTCAGTAAGGACCCCATCATCCATAAGCTGGAGAAAAAGATCGTAAATACTTGGATCTGCCTTCTCTATTTCATCGAAGAGTACCACTGAATATGGGCAACGGCGGACGGACTCTGTAAGTTTTCCTCCGTCATCGTAACCTATATACCCTGGTGGCGAACCTATAAGCTTTGTTACAGAGGCCTTATCCGAATATTCTGACATATCAAAACGAATAAGCGCTTTCTCATCCCCAAAAAGTACCTCTGCAAGCGCTTTGGAAAGTTCGGTTTTTCCTACTCCTGCCGGACCGGCAAAAAGAAAAATACCTATTGGACGCTTTGGGTCGCGAAGACCCGCCCGACTTCTACGAACAGCCTTGGCTACGGTTGATACAGCCTTTTTCTGCCCCGCTACTCTTTTGTGAAGCTCCTCCTCAAGTGACATTAGTTGGTGGCTTTCATCCGCTTTGAGTTTGCCTACGCTGATTCCCGTAGATAACGCAAGAACACTTGCGATATCTTCTTCAGTCACATAGTGCGACGACATTACAAACTCTCTGCCCTTTCCACTGTATATCGCATTTTTTGAGCAGGCTTCATCTATAAGATCTATGGCTTTATCTGGAAGACGCCGCTCAGGAAGGTACCTTACAGATAAATTAACGGCCGCTTTAACTGCGTTTTTTGTTATTTTTACCTTGTGAAAATCTTCATATTTTTCTTTAATACCATTCAGCATTTCTATTGTTGTAGGAATATCCGGTTCTTCGACCATTACGCTTTGGAAACGGCGCTCTAGAGCAGCGTCCTTCTCAATAAATCTGCGGTATTCCTCTGTTGTAGTCGCACTTATTAATTGTAGCTCCCCTCTGGCAAGCTGAGGCTTCAAAATATTTGAAGCATCCACCGCTCCTTCCGCCGAGCCTGTTCCTACTATTGTATGCACTTCATCTATGAAAAGGATTATATTTCCGGACCTTATTACCTCATCTATTACAGATTTTATACGTTCTTCAAAGTCTCCACGGTATTTCGCTCCAGCGACCATTGCCGAAAGGTTAAGAGAACAGAGCCTATGCATCCTGAGCGCTTCGGGAACATCTCCCAAAACTATTTTTTGAGCAACTCCCTCTACAATTGCTGTTTTTCCAACCCCAGCGTCACCTATAAGGCACGGGTTGTTCTTTGTTCTTCTTGCAAGTATCTGTATTACGCGTGAAAGTTCTTTTTCTCTTCCGATCACAGGGTCAAGAGCCTTTTCCTGCGCAAGCTTAGTAAGATCTTTGCTGTATTTATCAAGGCTCGGGGTTCTGACCTGTTTTGATTTATCACGCTGAAAAAGCTCTTGCGAAAAGGCTTGACTGCTTACTATTATCTCTCGGTAAAGAGCTTCTGTATCGCAACCTGACATAGTGAGATATTTTGCACCGGTGCTTTCTTTTTCTCTTATCATTGAGACAAGTATATCCCCGATATCCGCAGAAGCACCCATTGCTCTGCTTTCGTTCATGGCATTTTCTAAGATTCTTCTGCAAATGGGGCTAAAATCTGCTGGGGAAAGATTAGTTTTTATTCCTCTACCAATGGATTCGAGAAGTTTCCCCGTTATTTTTTCACAATTTACTCCGCATTTTTCTATAGCTGCAAATTCAAAACAGGAACCTTCTCTTAAAATTCCCCAAAGAATATGCTCGCTTCCAATAAAGCAATGGCCGAGGGCAGAAGCTTCGCACATTGCCGAATTTATTGCGGTGTTTGCCTTTTGTGTGAAGCCAGAAAATTTGAACATTTTGTACCTCTTACTTTAACAAATATTTTACATATTTTAATATTGACTTTGTACAAAAAGATATGCGCATTTCCCGGCAGGGCAAAAATTTCTATTTTTAGTCAAAACAAATCCCCGCCGGCTTTTTGCTGCTCGGCGGGATCATTTAATCTATATGACTATTCTATTTCCGAAAGTATTCCATCGAGCTTTTTCTCCACTAGTGAAAAGTCCATTGCCGGAATATAAAAGCTTTCCAGTTCGTCGTGCACCGCCTTGGCCTCTTTCATACAGCGCACAGCTTCATTTATGAGCTGAGTTGCTGTTTTTAAGGTAAAGCGTATCTTTATTTTATACTTTGCAAGTTTCTTTTCATCTACAAAGCGTTTTGCATGTATTACTCTATATGGCATTGTTGTTACGGGGTGGCGCTTATTCGAGGTCATAAATCCAAGGCGCAGCTCTGGAATAAATATATGCTCGATTTTTTCAGTCGGAAAAACTGAGCACCGGCAAACTATTATGTCATATCCGTAGTCAAGTGCTACACGTCTTACCGTGCTCATGAATATTCGGGAAGCCGCCCCACAATCATCATCTACCACATATATTTTGTCACAAAGAGCAGAGGCTGTTTCATCAAACATATATATTCCTTTATCAGTTATGCCGCTTAAAAAACGAATTTTTTCTGTTCCTTGGGTGTGGCGGCGCTTTTTTATCTCCCTTGTACAGACACGCAGAGCCGTCCTTGCTACTTTTTCTTGAGAAATTGTATCAAGAGAAAGACGCGCTGCTTCATCAAGTAGGCTTGCAGCCGCTGCAATATAACGTCTTGCCCTATCGTGCATATCGCGATTTCTCTTAAAAAGTTCTATTATTTTTTCTGCGTTTTCTTTAAGCACTGATTCATCCCAGCAATCACAAAGGGATACCGTTGTCTCATATGCTCCAGCATATTTGGGTTCCACAGCGTGTGGCAGCGTTGCATCAGCTATGGCAAAGCTACCGTCTTTAGTTATCACCGCATCGAGTGAGTTTGTGTCTGCCGTGCAATATATGAGTTCTGGTTCCATTCCTTTTTCTTCAAGCACTGCAGCGACTTTCTTCATGATAGTTGCTTTGCCCGTTCCTGGGCCGCCCTTTATAAGGAAACATTTGCTCTTCGGGTCATAGTTAAAAAGCTGATCGAACTTTGAATAATATCCTTTCGGGGCATTTGCCCCGAGAAAAAAACAAGGTGTTTTATCTTTTTGTGGCATTATGTATCTCCCTCCTTCGCTTACCTCATTTTATTCAAAGGGGGACCTTATTGTGATATGTACCCTCGGCAAAGCACCGTTCCGCTTCGCCGATTGGACATCTAAAACGGTTATTACAGGGTTTCCATTCTTCCTGTATCTGCGTTTCGCATTGACGCAGCAAAATGGCGCATTTCCTGTTTCGTGCCTATGGTGTGTATCTGCGTCAAGATACGTTCCTGCTGCATAGAAGAGAGAGACGCGAAGTAGCGCATAGCTTCAGGGGCTTGCGCAAGCGCCGTTTTTAAGCTTTGAGGATGTCCTTTTTCATCTTTGGCCATTTTATATTCACCTCGGTATTATTTTTGTCCCAAGCAGAGGTTTTATTCTGGCAAAGCCCTTTTTGGAAATTTTATTTTTCCGGAGGAAATCAGTTTTTCAAAATACGACACTGGAACACAGATCAGGCACCAAAGAACCGTATATATTGGGCAGATCTGGCCGAGAATATTTCCCCATACTGCAGAATAATCCCAAACTCCCATTCCAAGGATTAAATTAAAAATCACACCGAAAACAAATTCTATTGCGGTTATTATCCCACCGCCGACTATCGATTTAAAATATATTGGCGCCGCAGAAAGTTTTTTAAAAGTTTTAAATAAAACTACAAGTGAAAGTCCGCCGGCTGCTGCCATGCTCCAGTGGCTGTGCCCACGCCAAAGAATCTCGAGCAAAGTATAGCCTGCAGCACCTGTTAAAAAAACTGCGCTGTTGCGTTTGTATCCGTTCATTTTTATCACCCATAACATTTTTTCCACATAAATTAAAAACATACTAGGCAAAAAAGTTTTATTTCCTAAAAGCTTTTATACTTTTGTTGACGGTTGCACCGGAATAATGCTATAATTATCCATCATAAATTTTAAAAAAATATTTTGGAGGAAAATATGGCTAAACAAGTTTGGAAACCCGGAACGCTCCTTTCCCCAACCCCTGCAGCTCTTGTGACCTGCGGTACTTTGGAAAAACCAAATGTGCTTACTGTTGCATGGACTGGCATTATAAATTCTTCCCCCGCCATGACTTATGTCTCCATACGCCCGGAAAGATGGAGCCATAACATTATTGAAAATAATATGGAATTCTGCATAAATGTTTCAACTGCCGAACTGGCGAGAGCGACAGATTTTTGTGGTGTTCGTTCCGGAAAAGATACTGATAAATTTTCAGAGATGGGGCTTACCCCTGTGGCTGCCTCTCAGGTGAGGGCACCTATAATTGAACAAAGCCCTATTGCCCTTGAGTGTAAAGTAAAAGAAATAAAGCGCCTTGGCAGCCACGATATGTTTATTGCTGAAATAGTTGCTGTAGACGTGGATGAAAAATATATTGACGAAAAAGGAAAGCTTGACCTTAGAAAGGCCGGAATAATGTTTTACTCTCATGGCGAATATTTTGCTCAAGGTAAAAAGCTTGGCCAAATGGGCTACACTGTTAAGAAAAAGCGCCCTAAAAATCCAAAGCGTGATAAAAAAGAAAAACAAGATAAATAACCACACTAAAAAGCGAAAGGCAAATACCTTTCGCTTTTTGTTAATATTAAGTTGGTCCTATTTTTTAACGTCATTTCGGTAAATACATAAAACTTTAGCACACACATAAAACTGGCAGAACACTTTCTTAAAAACCTCAACTTCTTTCTACAAAAAGAATTTCTCTCATATATTTAATCAATAAGTTTAAAACTTTTGTTTTAGGAACAAATAAATTTTTGTTGAAAGGTAGGGTATTTTTGAACAGAAAAAGTTTTTTTACCGCCATTTCTGCTCTTGGGGCGGGAAATATACTTCTTTTTCAAAGCGCTGAGCTCAGCGAAGGAATAAG
>CAZNVF010000083.1:0-6447 GCA_964576395.1 uncultured Oscillospiraceae bacterium | reverse complement strand
AAACGCCCATATACAGGATATGAGCGTTTCTTGATATAGTCCTTTTCAAAAATACCGCGGATTATAAAATTTTTATTGGAGTTTTCAAACAGTGGCAAGCCGTAACAAATGCGGCTTAACAATTTTTTATAAATGCTTTTTATATCACTGGCAAATGTATCAGGCTATGGTTATATTTATATCGTAAGCCGATATAACGTAAAAAAATATAATTTCATGACTAAAGGGGTAATACGAGTGTAATCAATAGCGCTTACTGAAGCTGTCTATTATATTCTGATCTCTCTTGTGGAGCTTATCCCTTCCATGGGTGATGGGCCTTGCCCTGATAATTTTCTTTGAAGGAATGGTTCTTTGGAAAAATGACAAAAAACTGAGGATAAAAAAGATTATTATGGAATGGGAATGGCCACAGTCACCACTATGCGATTTAACAAAATAATGTTTGCTTTTTGCCATGTTTAAAATGTTATTGGTACGTTGGCGAACATACTTTTTAATAGGCAAATAAAAAAGGGCGGCTTTGCCGCCCTTTTTCTATATGTGTTTCAATATATCATCCACATCAAAAGGTTTTTCAGTATCTATAACTACCTCTTCCTCGCCCTTTGGTGGCTGAAAGCTGCCCCAGAAGTGAAAAAGCTCTGCCTCTGAAACAGGAAGATTATTTGGGCCGTTTTTGCCCGCCCTTCCAGAAAGACGGGCTTTGAGCACTGGAAGTGTTGCTTTCAAATAGATAAGTACCGGCCTTGCATCAATGCTTTCTGCAAAATTCCTAAACTCATCACGTTGGGCTTTGTGACAAAAACACATATCAATAACCACGCTTTTGCCTTCAGCAATGAAATTTGACGCTCTGCTCCTCAGCCTTTCCATACTTTGTTTTTTAAGAAAAGCTTTATGCTCCGCAGTAAGTATATCCGAAAAAACATAAAAATCCGGCCAAAGTTCTTCATCTATTGAAAGGCGTGCAAAACCGCGCCTTTCGAGCAACTTTGAAAAATATGTCTTTCCGGAACCGGAAGTTCCGCACATCATTATCAGCAAAGGTTTTGGCATAGATGTCTCCCCGTAGTAAATCCTTGATTATCCATAGTAGCCAGGTCCCGCAACATAGTTTTGCAAACGGCATTTATTTAGGTATAAGTTCAGTTAAGAAAAGCCGCCCTTATATTTTGCCTATTGGCTTAAATTACCGCTTCTTCCCAATTAAAACGCCGAAGTTCCCCCGTATCCTGAAGATCGGGGTAGTCCCACTGACGAAGCACTTCATAAGTGGCTATAGCCACACTGTTAGAAAGGTTGAGACTTCTCAAAGTTGGCCGCATTGGAATTCTGACAGCGGTGCCTGGGTTTTTGAAAAGTAGCTCTTCCGGAAGGCCGGCATCCTCACGGCCAAAAACAAGGTAAGCACCGTCAGGGTAAGCTACATCACTGTGCCGGCGCAACCCTTTTGTTGTAAAATAATAGAAGTTCCCGCTGTTTTTTGAGAAAAAATCCTCAAGGCTGTTATAATAGCTTATATCAAGTTTATCCCAATAGTCTAAACCGGCACGCTTGAGTTTTTTGTCATCTATAGCAAAACCCATTGGCTCCACAAGGTGGAGTTTTGCCCCCGTAACTGCGCATGTCCTTGAGATATTACCCGTATTCTGAGGGATCTGCGGCTCAACAAGCACTATATTCAGTATAGCCATAGCTTATTTCCCGCAGCAGTGTTTGTATTTTTTACCAGAACCACATGGGCATGGGTCGTTCCGGCCGATCTTTTTCTTCTTTACTGGAGAGGAAGGCGCGCTTCCGTCTCCGTAAGATTCGGAAGGAACAGCCACCTGTTCACGCTTTGGTTGTGCCTGCACCCTTACAGTAAGAAGCATTTTTACAGTGTCTTCACGTATTGCCTCTATCATTTGGTCAAACATATCGAAACCCTCGATCCTGTATTCGACCACTGGGTCATGCTGAGCATAACTTCTCAGATATATTCCCTGTTTAAGGTCAGCCATAGCGTCTATATGATCCATCCACTTCATATCGACATTCTTGAGAAGAACCACACGTTCAAGTTCACGCATTATTGGAGAGGTAAACTGCTCTTCCCTTGCGGCGTAACGTTCTTCCATAAGTTTCATTAATTCTTCTACAATATCCGCCTTGCTTGTGGATGTAAGTTCATCATGTTTGATGCGAAGGTCGCCATCTGTAAGAAGCCAGCCGAGATAGTAGTCCCGCAGCCCATCAAGGTTCCAGTCCTCTTTGGTCTCGTCGCTTGCGAGGTAGATATCGACTGTTTTTTCAACGCTCTCGCGGCGCATTTGTGCAATATATCCACTTATGTCCTCTCCATCGAGCACCTTTCCACGCTGGCCATAGATAATTTCACGCTGTTTGTTCATAACATCGTCAAATTTGAGCACGTTCTTTCTTATTTCAAAGTTGCGTCCCTCAACCCTCTTTTGAGCATTTTCAATAGAGCTGCTTATCATCTTAGCGTCAATTGGGATATCGTCCTCAATTTTAAAGGTATCCATAAGGCTTTGTATCTTCTGCCCGCCAAAAAGGCGCATAAGGTCGTCCTCAAGAGATACAAAGAAACGGGTTTTACCCGGATCTCCCTGACGTCCCGCACGTCCGCGCAGCTGATTATCTATTCTGCGGGATTCATGCCGTTCTGTACCAATAATATAAAGGCCTCCTGCGGCGCGCACCTCCTCCGCTTTCGGGGCAATTTCCTCTTTAAATTTCTTATTAAGGTCATGAAAAAGCTGCCTTGCGGCAAGGATATCCTCAGCACCGGTCTCAAAGTATGAAGTGGCAGCTCCTATCATTTCTTCATCATAGCCAAGTTTTCTCATTTCAGCTTTGGCAAGGAATTCAGCGTTGCCGCCAAGCATTATATCGGTACCGCGTCCCGCCATATTGGTAGCTATGGTCACAGCGCCCGGGGTACCCGCCTGCGCGACTATCTCAGCCTCTTTATCGTGGTGCTTAGCATTGAGCACGTTGTGTGGTATTCCGCGTTTTTTGAGCATGCTGCTCAAAATTTCAGATTTTTCAATAGATATAGTGCCTACCAGCACTGGCTGATTCTTAGCATGAGCTTCGACTATATCTTCTATTACTGCATTAAATTTTGCCTTTTCCGTTTTATATACCACATCCGGCTGGTCGTCACGGACAACTGGTCTGTTTGTCGGTATCTCCACAACATCAAGACCATATATCTCCCTGAACTCGTCGGACTCAGTCATAGCCGTACCGGTCATACCGGCAAGTTTTTCATACATACGAAAATAGTTCTGGAAAGTGATGGTGGCAAGGGTTTTGCTTTCTCTTGCTACAGTTACTCCCTCTTTAGCTTCTATAGCTTGATGAAGGCCCTCGTTATATCGGCGTCCTATCATAAGGCGACCTGTAAATTCATCGACTATTATTACCTCGCCGTCTTTGACCACATAGTCAACATCACGCTTCATGACGCCGTGAGCCTTGATCGCCTGGTTGATATGGTGAAGAAGGGTCATATTTTCCGGATCATTTAGGTTTTGAACATTAAAATATTTTTCCGCCTTTTCAACTCCCCGAGGAGTTATAGTCGCAGTATGAGCTTTTTCATCAACGATATAGTCGGCTGTGACGTCATCCACTTCCTCTTTTTCATCACGTTCTTTTACACGCATTGCGGAAAGGGTGCGAGCAAAGCGGTCAGCTTTTTGGTAAAGGTCCGTAGATTTATCACCGCGGCCTGAAATAATAAGCGGGGTTCTGGCTTCATCGATTAAAATTGAGTCCACCTCGTCCACTATTGAATAAGCAAAACCACGCTGAACACGGTTTTCCTTATAGGTTACCATGTTATCACGAAGGTAATCAAAACCGAACTCATTGTTTGTACCATAGGTTATATCACAAGCATAGGCCGAGCGGCGGTCGTCGTTTTCTACCCCATGTATCACAAGGCCTACAGTAAGCCCCATATATGTGAACACCTTTCCCATCCATTCAGAGTCACGTTTTGCAAGGTAATCGTTGACGGTTACAATATGCACTCCCCTTCCGGTAAGGCCGTTGAGGTATGCCGGAAGAGTCTCAACAAGAGTTTTACCCTCACCGGTCTTCATTTCGGCTATTCTGCCCTGATGAAGAATTATGCCGCCGATTATCTGCACTGGGTACGGGCGCATATCGAGCACACGGTCGCAGGCCTCGCGGCAAGCCGCAAAGGCCTCGGGTAGAATATCATCAAGCGTCTCTCCATTTGCAAGCCGCTCGCGGAAAAGGGCAGTTTGTCCTTTAAGTTCATCTTCATCCATGGCGTGGTATTTTTCCTCAAGCGAAAGAACTTTTTTCGCGATTGGATCGATTCGCTTAAGTTCTTTCTGTGAATAATTTCCAAAGATTTTTTCAAGCAAACTCATTTAAAAGCTCCTTCTAAAATGTTCAAATATAAATAATTATCTAGTTTCATATTCTATTCCTATAATCTGCCAATGTCAATTAACGTGATGTTAACTTTTTTGGAAAAAGGTTTCTTATTTGCTTTGAATTTTTTGTATAACTCTTATAAAGCCTTGATTTACTGAAAAAGATTTTATATAATTATTATAAACATATTTGCCTAAGAAAACGCTTTGTTTTCGGCAAAGGCTCATAAATAATTTACTATGAAAGGGGCAAAAAAATGAACTGCACTAAGGATGTTGAAAGGATGTGCAATGTAACAAAAGGCCCGCACCACGGACCGGCTCCCATACCGGAGGAGGGCCGTTGGGTAAAAGCCTACGATATTAAAGATATATCCGGCCTTTCCCACGGCGTTGGTACCTGCGCTCCTCAGCAGGGGGCTTGTAAGCTCAGCCTTAATGTTAAGAATGGAATAATTGAAGAGGCGCTTATTGAAACTATTGGCTGTACCGGAATGACCCATTCTGCGGCTATGGCCGGAGAGATTCTTCCCGGGAAGACCCTTCTTGAAGCGCTTAACACTGACCTTGTCTGCGATGCCATCAATGTTGCTATGCGTGAAATCTTTCTTCAGCTTGTTTATGGAAGAAGTCAGACAGCTTTTTCTGAAGACGGCCTTCCTATAGGTTCTGGGCTTGAGGATCTTGGCAAAGGGCTTCGCAGCTCTGTTGGTACTATTTATTCCACCGGTGCAAAGGGTGTTCGCTATCTCGACCTTACAGAGGGTTACATAACCTCCATTGCTCTTGATGAGAATGACGAGACCATAGGTTACAAATTCGTACGCCTTGGCAAAATGATGGAGGACATTCGTCGCGGTGTTCCCGCAGACAAAGCTCTTGAAAAAAACACAGGCACCTACGGTCGGTATGCAGATGCCCCTAAATATATTGATCCCCGCGAAGAATGAAAGGAAGGAGGAATTCAGAAATGGCAGAATTTGAAGGAAAAGAGAGAAGACTTCCTAAAATAGAAGCCTGTCTTAAAGAAAACGGTATATGCTCCCTTGAGGAGGCCGCGGAGATCTGCAGATCCTCCGGTATCGACATCGAAGCTATTGTAAAGGGCGTTCAGCCCATTGCTTTTGAAAACGCCGTTTGGGCATACACCCTTGGCGCAGCCATTGGTATCAAAAGAAAGATTTCCTCCGCAGCGGAAGCCGCAAAATGTCTTGGCGAAGGGCTTCAGGCTTTCTGTATCCCCGGTTCGGTAGCCGAGCAGAGAAAGGTCGGCCTTGGCCACGGCAACCTTGGCGCAATGCTTCTTTCTGAGAATACAAAATGCTTTGCTTTTCTTGCAGGGCACGAATCCTTTGCTGCGGCAGAGGGCGCCATAGGAATTGCAAGGAACGCCAATAAGGCAAGAAAAGAACCTCTTCGCGTAATTTTAAACGGCCTTGGCAAGGACGCTGCATATATTATTTCCCGTGTAAATGGTTTCACATATGTTGAGACTGATTTTGATTTCGAGCACGACGAGCTGAATATAGTCCGCGAAGTGAAATTCTCTGACGGCGAGCGAGGCAGCATACGCTGCTACGGTGCCAACGACACCCGCGAGGGCGTCGCAATAATGCAGCATGAAGGCGTTGATATCTCCATAACTGGAAACTCCACTAACCCTACCCGCTTTCAGCACCTTGTTGCGGGAACCTATAAGAAATGGTGCACCGAGAACGGCAAGAAATATTTCTCCGTCGCTTCCGGCGGCGGCACCGGCCGTACCCTTCACCCGGATAATGTTGCTGCAGGTCCCGCTTCCTATGGTCTGACTGACTCTATGGGAAGAATGCACTCCGACGCGCAGTTCGCCGGTTCCAGTTCCGTTCCTGCACACGTTGAAATGATGGGCCTTATCGGAATGGGTAACAACCCCATGGTCGGCGCGACCGTAGCCGTAGCTGTGGCCGTTTATGAAGCTTGCAAATAACAATATTTTATAATAAAGCGCTCCTGCAGTCTGATGATATGCTCCCTTCCAGGT
>CAZNVF010000082.1:0-6612 GCA_964576395.1 uncultured Oscillospiraceae bacterium | reverse complement strand
GAACAGATCAGAAACTATGAAGGCCGACTTGAAACGTCACAGTTTGGCACTGTTGTTCAAATCGGTGACGGTATCGCAAGGGTACATGGGCTTGACAGTGCCATGGCTGGCGAGCTTATCGAGTTTCCGGGGGAGGTTTACGGAATGGTACAAAACCTCGAAGAAAACAATATAGGCTGCGTCCTCCTTGGTGATGACACCAATATTAGAGAAGGCGATAAAGTACGCTGTACCGGAAAGATCGTTTCTGTTCCGGTGGGTGAAGCCATTATTGGAAGGGTCGTTAACGCTCTTGGCCAGCCCATCGATGGGAAAGGTCCAATACTTGTGGAAGAATACCGTCAGGTTGAAAAGAAAGCTCACGGTGTAATCGAAAGAAAATCAGTAGATACTCCTCTTCAAACTGGGTATAAAGCTGTAGATAGCCTCATTCCGATAGGAAGAGGTCAGCGTGAGCTTATAATTGGCGACCGCCAGACCGGTAAAACCGCTCTTGCGATCGACACCATAATTAATCAGAAAGGCGAAAACGTTATCTGCATTTATGTAGCAATAGGTCAAAAGGCTTCAACGGTTGCACAGATAGTACAGAAGCTAACTGAATCTGGAGCTATGGAATACAGCATTGTTGTTGCGTCTACTGCTTCCGAAAAAGCGCCTCTGCAATATCTTGCTCCATATTCAGGTGTTGCTATTGCTGAATACTTTATGGACCAGGGAAAAGACGTGCTCATTGTCTACGACGATCTTTCAAAGCACGCTGTGGCTTACCGTTCAATGGCGCTTCTTCTTAAACGTGCACCGGGCCGTGAGGCTTACCCCGGTGATGTTTTCTATCTTCACTCCCGTCTTCTTGAGAGAGCTGCCAAACTTGAAAAGGGCGGAAGTATCACTGCGCTTCCGATAATAGAGACCCAGGCGGGCGATATATCCGCATATATTCCGACTAACGTTATATCTATCACCGATGGCCAGATCTTCCTTGAGACTGAACTTTTCAACTCCGGTGTACGGCCGGCGGTTAACCCCGGTATTTCTGTAAGCCGTGTCGGCGGTGCGGCACAGATTAAATCCATGAAAAAGATCGCAGGTCCCCTTCGTATTGAGTATGCTCAGTATCGTGAGCTTGCCTCTTTTGCGCAGTTTGGTGCTGACCTCGATAAAGAAACCAAGGCCCAGCTTGAAAAGGGTAAACGCATTGTAGAGATTCTCAAACAGGATCAGTATGCACCAATGAAAGTAGAGGATCAGGTTCTTATTATCTTTGCTGTTTCAAATAACTATGCAAACGATATTCCTGTTGAAGAGATGAAGCACTTTGAGAAAGAGCTTATTGAGTTTGCAAGGTATCGTTACCCTGAAATACTGGATGAGCTTAAAAATACCCAAAATTTTGACAAAAAGCTTCAGGAGCGTGTCGGCGCGGTAGTCAAAGAGTTTAAAGAGACCTTTAAGGCCGGCGAAAATAAGTGATGTAGAGGTGTATTTATGGCTGACTCAATGCGTGATATAAAAAGACGTATCAAAAGCGTCACCTCGACAAAACAGATCACTCATGCCATGCAGCTTGTAGCCGGTGCAAAGCTCCGCAAAGCAAGAAATCTTGCGGATGCCAGAAGATCATATACTAATTACATTATAGAAACCATGCACATGATTGCGGGCGCTCTTGGGAATGAGGAACCAAATGTGTTTCTTAAACCCAGCACCTGTGAAAAGGATCTATATATTGTTGTAACAAGTGATAAAGGCCTTGCGGGTGGATTCAACTCCGGGCTTCTCAAGTTTGCCCAAGAAGCTATGAAGCAGAGCAAAGAATGTGCCGTGGTGGTTGCAGGAGCAAAAGGCCTTGATTTCTTTAAAAGAAGAAACTACGAGATCCTCGGTTCCTATGTGGGCGAAAGCGACGAAGCAAGCTTCTCCCTTGCAAACCATATAGGGAAAGCAGCGACCACCCTTTTTCTTGAAGAAAAAGTTGGAAATGTGTATATAATTTATAACCGTTTTGTTTCAGTAATTTCCCAAAAGCCTACAATAGTCAAGCTCATTCCACTTTCAAGAAATGAGATGCTTGAAAAAGGCGATGAAATTGATACTGATACTTTTACTGGGAACAGAGCTGCCGAAGACGGTACATTTGGTAATAACCAAATCAAATATATGATTTTTGAACCGAACGCTTCATATCTTGCGTCAAAGCTTATTCCGTATTACATTGACAATGCTATATATGGTGCGCTTCTTGAAAGTGCTGCGGGCGAGCTTGCAAGCAGAAGAATGGCTATGGAGAACGCGACAGATAACGCTGACGAGATAATTGATGAGCTTAGCCTTGATTATAACAGGGCAAGGCAGGGCGCTATCACTCAGGAGATCACAGAAATTGTCGGCGGTGCCAACGCAATACAGTGAAGGAGGTCTGTCCGTGAGTGATAAATTGATTAGTTTAAAAGTTATAACCCCTACAAGAGTGCTTTTTGAAGATGAGGTTAAAAGTCTCATAGTCAAAACCAAAGGCGAGGTGGGCGAATTTGCAGTCCTTGTAGACCATGCGCCGATGACCGCCACCATAGGAATAGGCTCTCTTGTTCTTGAAATGCCCAATGGCGAGGAAAAAGTGACCTCGCTTTTCAGCGGCTATATTGTTGTTCAAAACAATAATGCGGTCATTGTAACAGAGGCCGCAGAATGGCCGGATGAGATTGACTATGAACGTGCGGAACGCGCCAAAGAGCGTGCTGAGGCTATGCTTAGGGGCGAAGGTACGGACAAAGATCGGGCGCAGGTTGCTCTTATGCGCGCGCTTAAGAGAATGGAACTTTATAAATTGCGCAAATAAATAAGGAGGAAAACGAATTCGTGAGCAATATAGGTAAAATTGTTCAGGTTATCGGCCCTGTTGTGGATATACGATTCGAGGAAGGTCATCTTCCCAAGCTAAACGATGCAATAGAGATAGATAATCACGGCGTACGCCTTGTTGTTGAAGTTGCACAGCAAATGGGCGATAACGTCGTAAAATGTATCGCAATGGATTCCACCGACGGCCTTCAAAGGGGCCAAGAATGTGTAGATACCGGTTCCCCGATCAAGGTCCCTGTCGGTAAAGTGACCCTTGGAAGAATGGTAAACGTACTTGGCGAGCCAATAGACGGAAAGGAAATGGATTTAGACGGTGTTACAATGGCGTCTATCCACCAGCCTGCCCCGAGCTTTGCAGAGCAGAAGACCGAACCGGAAATATTTGAAACAGGCATCAAGGTTATAGACCTTATTTGCCCTTATACAAGGGGTGGTAAGATAGGCCTTTTCGGCGGCGCAGGCGTTGGTAAGACCGTTCTTATTCAGGAGCTTATTAGCAATATAGCTACCGAGCACGGCGGTATATCTGTATTTGCGGGAGTTGGTGAAAGAACCCGTGAAGGGAATGACCTTTATTATGAGATGAAAGAATCAGGTGTTCTCAATAAAACTGCCCTTTGTTTTGGCCAGATGAATGAACCTCCTGGTGCAAGAATGAGAGTTGCTCTCACCGGGCTTACTATGGCGGAATATTTCCGTGATCAGGAAGGACAGGATGTTCTTCTCTTCATAGATAATATTTTCCGTTTCACCCAGGCAGGCTCTGAAGTATCAGCGCTTCTTGGGCGTATGCCTTCTGCTGTTGGTTATCAACCAACTCTTGCTACAGAAATGGGTGCCCTTCAGGAAAGAATAACAGCAACTCGGAAAGGATCTATTACTTCGGTACAGGCTGTTTATGTTCCTGCAGACGACCTTACAGACCCTGCACCGGCAACTACGTTTGCACATCTTGACGCGACTACGGTTCTTTCCAGGTCCATTGCAGAAAAGGGTATTTACCCAGCTGTTGACCCGCTGGATTCTACAAGTAGGATCTTGGACCCGAACGTGGTTGGCGAGGAACATTATCGCACTGCACGTGCAGTTCAGGAGATACTTCAGAAATATAAAGAACTTCAGGATATCATTGCTATACTTGGTATGGATGAGCTCAGTGAGGAGCAGAAACTTACTGTTTCACGCGCAAGGAAGATCGAGAGATTCCTTTCCCAGCCTTTCCACGTTGCAGAGCAGTTTACCGGTATCGAGGGCAGATATGTGCCTCTTTCAGAGACTATTCGCGGTTTCCAAGAGATACTTGAGGGAAAACATGACGACCTCCCAGAGGGTGCGTTCCTTCTTGTGGGAACTATTGATGACGCTATAGAAAAAGCAAAATCCATGGCAGATGCAAGCAAATAATTTGCACTAAAAAATGGGCGCTTTAAGCGCCCATTTTTGTATTTACAGTTATTTATAATGCTATTTTCTGGATTAGCAATAGTTCTTGAAGGTGGCTTCGCACTAATGAAAAAACAGTTAAATAAAGCCTTTTCACTTATAAGAACAATATATTTCAATTACACAGCTGCTGTATTTTTTAAAACCTCGCTTTATTTCTATCAAAGTCATTTACAAGCCTATTAAGGCTCTGTTATAGCAGATCTTCATGTTTACTTATTTTAAAATTTTAAGTGCGCCAGTAGGGCAGACCGCAGCACATTTCATGCAGTCCTTACAGCCGGCTATGGTTTTGGGGTCGTCAAATTCCGGCTTTATAACAGTATTAAACCCACGCCCGACAAGACCAAGTATACTTTTTCCGGATTCTTCTTTGCAGGTGCGCACGCAAAGGTTGCAAAGAATACATTTTCCGTGGTCACGCTCGATAAAAACAAGCTTGCGCTCGGTGAAACACTCATGTTTCTCTCCGGCAAAACGTTTTGGGTTTATGGGTTGCTCATTTGCAAATTTTATGAGCCGGCATTCCTCAAAGTCATGGCAGCCACACTCAAGGCAGCGCGCCGCTTCATCCCTTGCCTGAGCGTCAGTAAAGCCTTCTATGACCGATTCAAAGCTGCGCTTTCGGCTTTCGGCTGGTTTAACGGTCATAACTGCCCTAGGAAGTTTTTCTTTGTCAGCAAAAATTTCCGGTGTTACGCTGCGCTCGGAATAGTACGGCTTGTGAAAATCAGGCTTTTCGCCGCGCAGGTATGTGTCAATGGCTTCTGCGGCAATGTCAGCTTCTGCAATGGCGTTAATAGCTATAGAAGCGCCGTGGTTGGTGGCGTCACCGACAGCAAAAACTCCAGCTATATTTGTAAGGCAGTTGGTTGCATCTGCGGCAATTGTGCTTTTTGGGGTGAGAGCAATTTGCTCAAAGCCCTCTAGATCGCATTTTTGGCCGATAGCGGAGATGACAGTGTCAACATCAAACAGCTCAAATTTACCGTCGATGGGTACTGGGCTGCGCCTTCCTGAGACGTCGGCTTCACCAAGCTTCATAGTTTGAAGTTTTATAGCTTTGACTTTTCCGTTTTCCCCGATTATTTCAGCTGGAGACGTAAGGAATTTAAAAATTACGCCCTCTTCAATAGCTTCGGTTATCTCTGAATCCTCAGCAGGGGCCTCGGATCTTGTGCGTCGATAAACTACATAGACATTTTCAGCGCCGAACCTAACGGCGGTACGACAGGCGTCCATGGCAGTGTTGCCACCACCCACGACGGCTACGTTCTTTCCAAGTACAGGGATTATTCCGCAGTTCACTTCGCGAAGAAAATCTATTCCATTGACTACACCGTGAAGCTCTTCGCCAAGGCAGCCTATCTTTGCGCTTTTCCAAGCGCCAAGAGCCAACAGCACAGCGTCGTATGAGTTTTTTATTTCGTTAAGGGAGATATCCTTTCCAACTTTAATGTTGTTTTTGAACGCCACACCCAGCTTTTCAATATTGGTTATCTCCTTTTTGAGCACTGCCTTTGGCAAGCGGTATTCGGGTATTCCATATCTGAGCATACCACCCATTTCAGGCATTGCGTCGTAGACAGTCACTTCATGACCTGAAATACGGAGTCTGTATGCAGCGGAAAGTCCGCCGGGACCGCCGCCAACTATTGCAACTTTTTTGCCGGTGCTTTCAGCTAAAACCGGCTCAAAAGGTCTTTCTGAAGAAAGGTCTTTATCTGCAGCAAAAGCCTTTAAATAGGCGATGGAAAGGGGCTCTTCTACAAGGCCGCGGCGGCAGTTCTTTTCACAGGGATGTGGGCAGACCCGGCCAATAGAAGCAGGCAGTGGTATTTTTTCTTTTATGATGCGGACAGCTTCACTGTCATTGCCAAGGGCAATTTGTTTTATATAGCCTTGAACGTCAGTTTGAGCAGGGCAGTGCAGTGAACATGGACCCTTACAGTCGCCCTCGTGATCGCTCATAATGAGTTCTAAAGCGACCTTGCGTGCCGCCTTTGCTCGGGGACCGTTTGTTTCAATGACCATGCCGTCAGAAATTTTGGTGGCACAGGCGCGAAGAAGCTTTGGCGAACCCTTTACCTCCACAAGGCAAAGACCGCAGGCACCATATATTTTGAGATTTTTGTTGTAGCAAAGGTTTGGTATTTCTATTCCGTTTTTTGCGGCGGCGGTAAGTATTGTTTCGCCAGTATCACAAAGAATTTCTTTGCCGTTTATTACAAGCTTTATCTGTTCCAATTTTCCGCCCCCTTATTCAACATTTATAGCTCCGAAACGGCAGGATCTTTCACACATTCC
>CAZNVF010000081.1:0-6667 GCA_964576395.1 uncultured Oscillospiraceae bacterium | reverse complement strand
CTGACACTCGCGTCCAGCATTTCATTGCCAATATAGAGCACCATTCCCCCAATTATTGACGGGTCGACTTTGGTTTTTAGCACTATTGTCTTTCCGTACTTTTCACCAAGCTCTTTTTTCACTTGCTCAATTTGTTCTTCGGTCATTTCAATTGCTGTAACAACCTCGGCCTCAAGAATGTTGTTTTTGTCTTTATAGCCGTTTTCAAACTCAAGGAACATCTCCTCAAGTTCGTCCATCCGGCCACGATCGACCAATGTTTTAAGGAAACTTATAAGATATTGGTTGCCATCTTTCAGCACCGAAGTAAGCAGATTTTTCTTCTCATCGGAAGACAGTATGCTTTCAGTGATAAGCCTTTCAAATTTCCGGTCAGCTTTCATCTGATCATAAAGGACCTTAAACTGGGAGTAAACCTCTTCCTGACAACCTTCTTCAAAGCAGACATCAAGAAGAGCAACTGCATATCTTTTAACCGCAAGACTCATCGGCTATCACACCTCCTTGATCATGGAGATTGATTCACTGATGAGCTGGGCATGGTCTTCTTTAGTAAATGATTTTCCTGAAATTTTTTCCGCTGCGTCAATAGTCATATCAACAATGGAATCGCGCAGCTCTTTTTCAGCTTGCGTGCGTTCTCTGTCGATCTCTTTGCGGGCATTGGTTATTATGGTCTCAGCCTGTTCCCTTGCCTCTTGAACGATTTGGTCTTTCATTCTTGTACCGTCTTCAGTGGCGGCATGAATGATCGCTGCCTTCTCGTCCTGAGCCCCTTTCATCATTTCTGAATACTCAGCTTCAAGCTCCCTTGCGTCTTCATTGGTCTTTGCTGCTTCATTAAGTTCCTGTTCAATAGCATCTTGGCGTTTTGCAAGAACCTCTTTAATTTTATCCGCAAAAAAGACTTTTACAACTACAAAGAAAACAAGAAAAACCGCTGCCTGGATAACAACCTGACGAATGAGATCGGCATCTAATTTGATTAACCAGCTCATATTGTTACCAAACTTTCTCTTAATTTTTTGGGCCGTTTTCTTTTTGAATATTAGCCGAAAGGTTTAAGGAAAATAAGAAGAAGAGCAATAACAAGTCCGTAAATACCGGTAGTCTCAGAAACTGCCTGGCCCATAAGCATTGTAGTTGTAATTTTGCTTTGCGCTTCGGGCTGACGGCCTACTGCCTCAACGCCTTTACCTGCTGCAAAGCCTTCACCAATACCGGGGCCTATAGCTGCAATACCTACTGCAAGGCCGGCGCCGATAGCGCTTGCCGCATAAATAAGATCCTGTCCAGTGATGTTGATTTCCATTTGAGTTTCTCCTTTTAAAATTTAATAATTATAAGTTCAAATTTGTCGCCCTAATATCAGGCGCTTTATGCAGAGATGAATATCATCGAGAGCATACAGAAAATGTATGCCTGTAAGCATCCCGCAAATATATCGAAGTATGCATGGACAAAAGTCATTGCTAAAAGTGGCAGCATGCAGAGCACTGCAAGACCCATAACCATTTTCTTTTTACCTTTGCTCAGTGTCTTTAACTTTTTATACTGACTTGTTAAAAGCAAAACTGCAAGTACAACAGAGGCTACCGCCACCCAAGCCGGCAAAAAGTTTGTCCCTATAAGCATTGCATAAACAAGCGTTCCAATTACAAGCCCGCCTAAAAGGTTTCCGAACATACGGAAAGTCAAAGAGATCGGGTTTGCAATCTCGCCAATAATATTTATTGGCAGAAGGATTGCGACGGGTTCAATAAAGCTTTTAAAATATGCCTTTATTCCATTTACTCTAATGCTATTTGCCTGGGTCAAAATAAAAGTGAGAATTGCAAGCGCCAAAGGTGTTACAATATCCGCCGTTGGCGGTCTTATAATACCAAGGCCCCAGACGCCGCTAAGATTAGATACCAAAAGGAAAGCAAATAGGGCGATAAAATAAGGAGTAAAGGCTTTATGCCCCGGACCCATAGTTTGATCTACCATATTGCTTATGGCACCATATATCATTTCAGCCACAACCTGCTTTTTGCCGGTTGGTTTTACTTTTAGTCCGCTTCCTAGCCAAATAAACACCACAGAAAGTACAATTACAATAAAAAATGTCCACACCATGGTATTTGTAATTGGGAAGGAACCTACAGAAAAACCTTGTTCTACCTGAGGGATACTTATATTCATATAAATATTCATCCTATACCTCCTTTCCGTTTTTTCCTATGTAAGAATGCATTCAAAAAAGCAAGAGCATATATAGCATACGATATGCTAAGAAGCCCGAGAACGCACCCCAATATGCTTACATTCGGGTTTTGAATGGCCGTTAAAATGGCCACACCGCGAATTAAAAGCCTTATAAAATAGTTGGAGACAGTGATTTTTTTAGGGTTCCCGCCACTGAACATCTTCCCTATTCCAAGCTCATGCTGGCGAAAAAGGAGCTGCGCAATGCCGCCTCCAAGAATAATGCCTGCACCAAAGATCTTCCAATCCGTTAAAAACAGTGCCGCAATTTCACAAATAACACAAAGAGTCAAAGCTCCGAGGCGCACATTCTTAACAGTCAGCACCTCGGTACCTTCTTCACCGTTATATTCATTTATCAAGTTTTGAAGGAGTTTCGCCATTGTTTTCCTCTTTTTTATCTTTATCAAAAAAAGCGTCTTTTATTAAGTAATATGTGCCGCGATAAGCGGAATAAATGCCTATTAGGATCCCGGCAAGAGCAAACCAATTGTTGCCATTCCCATATTTATCGTCGAGCCAAATTCCCACAGTGAGCATCAATATTATGGGGCAAATGGCGCTGAGTGATACCTGAAGCACCATTATTGCAGCTTTAGCCACACGGTGAAAATCCTTTGCCTTTTCGTCTCCGGCCTTACTCAAAAGTTTTGTCTTCCTCTCTTCCGGAAATTCCGGCAATTCTCATTATCTCTTCTGCTTCACTTTCTGAAAGTCCGTCTATAGCGTCTTCAAATGATGGAAGTTCTGTTTTCTCATTGTCAAAGAAATCTTCTTTTGCAATTTTATAATCAGCATTTTCAAAGCATCTTGAATTTCCCGACTCTTTCCAAATTTCGGCGAACTTTTCACTTACTGGTGAAAAGTTTATGCCGTCTACAGCGGCAGAATTCATCATTCTTTTCATAAGCTTAATAAAAATGCTTTTACCAATAATCACCGCAAGAAGGAAAAACAAGACAATAATAAGCTTTCCCATGTTCCCGCTTCTCCTTTTCTGTTATAAATGTTATGATTCTAAAATTCGTAATAGCGGTTAGTAAAATTAATTATAGCACACATAGCAACAAAAAGCAAACAGTTCGTTATTATTTTAACGATATTTTTGTTTGCTTAATTTTTCCCCACATAATCAGGATTTGTCTTTCAAAATTAATTATATCCCATTAAGTTAACATAGTAAAGTAACAATACGTTAATTTTTCTTGCAGATTTGCGACAGTTGTGCTATAGTTGTTTCCGATAAATTTCCTTGACAGGGAGCTTCTATATGGAATTTGCTGAACGCTGTATCCTTTGCCCGCGAAAATGTCTTGCAAAACGAAACGATGATAGTGTCGGGGCTTGCGGTGGAAAAAAACTTCCTAAAATTGCGAGGGCCGCTTTGCATTTTTGGGAGGAACCATGTATTTCTGGAAGTTGTGGCTCAGGCACGGTATTTTTTTCCGGCTGCACCATGCGCTGCTGTTTCTGCCAAAACCGTGAGATAAGCTGCGGAAAAGTCGGTAAAGAAGTGACAATAAATCGCCTTTCCGAAATATTTCTTGAACTTCAAACTAAGGGTGCAAATAACATAAACCTTGTAACACCCATGCATTACGCACCTCAGATAGTTTCTGCGCTTGACAGCGCACGGGCGAACGGCCTTACCTTGCCTATTGTATGGAACACCGGCGGATGGGAACTTAAGGAAAGCGTGGCCGCAGTTTGTGATTATGCCGATATATGGCTTACTGATTTTAAATATTTCAACAATTCTCTTGCAAAGGACCTTTCAGACGCATCAAATTATTTTGAAGTCGCTTCTTCCGCACTTGAACAAATGGTTATGCAAACCGGCGACCCCGTTTTTGATAACAATGGAATAATGCAGCGCGGCGTTATCGTTCGTCATCTTATTCTTCCTGGACATATTGATGATTCAAAAAATGTCCTTCGTTATCTATATGAAACATATGGTGACAAGATCTGGATAAGTATTATGAACCAATATACCCCGCTTTGCAAAAATGAATATTTTCCGGAACTTTCCCGCACAGTCTCTAACAAAGAATACGATGAAATCATTGATTTTGCTATTGCGCTCGGTATAGAAAACGCTTTTGTTCAAGAGGGCGGAACAGTCGGCGAAAGCTTTATTCCCGCTTTTGACTTAGAGGGCGTTTGATTTTCTTTAAAATCTCTAAAAATTTTATGAAATCCCTTGCAATTTATAGTATTTGATGGTATATTTGTTTTTATATTATAAACATATGTTTTTTAGAGGTATACAAAATGTCCATGGATGAAATAAAAATAATTGTTGATGCGGATCTCCTTCCGGAAGTATTTATTAAAGTTGTTGAAGCTAAAAAGCTTCTTTCACAGGGAAAAGCCAAAAATTCCTCTGAAGCGGCAAGGCTTGCCGGAATAAGCCGAAGCGCTTACTATAAATACAAAGACGGCGTATCCGTATATAATGAGGCTCAAGAAAGAAAGCTCGTAACCTATTACCTTACACTTATAGATGTTCCCGGCGTGCTTTCCGATGTGCTCGCTACGCTTTCTAAACATGGTGCTAACGTGCTCACTATCAATCAAAATATTCCTGTTGACGGCGCAGCGCCAGTCACTATTTCCTTTGCAACCGGAGGACTTCGTACCGATGAGCATTCACTTCGGGAATCGCTCCGTGCAATTGACGGTGTAATTAACTGCCGCAGCCTTACCAGCGGAAAATAATGCCAATTTTTAGCCTGCGGCCCTAAGGCCGCAGGTTTTTTTATCCATTTTCAGTTTTATCATTAGTGAAAAATAAGGCTTTAGCAAATTTTCGTCCCTCTGAATAATATGTCACAGAGGAATTTCCTCTTTTAGATTTAAATGGCGCATATGCGTCCTGACATATTTTTGAGGTAGACATATGGGTATTATTATACAAAAATTCGGCGGTACCTCTGTTGCAGACCGTGAAAAGCTTCTTCGCGCCGCAAAAATAATAACCGACGCTGCTGCCTCCGGAAACAGTGTAGTGGCAGTGGTATCCGCCCAGGGTGACACCACAGACGAGCTTCTCAAAAAAGCCTCTGAGATTGGCCCTGATCCGTCAAAAAGGGAACTTGATGCCCTTCTTTCAACGGGTGAATCCGCATCTTCTGCACTTCTTGCAATGGCAGTAGAAAGCCTTGGTTTTCCTGTTATTTCGCTTGCTGGGTGGCAAATGGGCGTATTTACTGAAAACAGCCATGGAAACGCGAAAATACTGCGCATTGATACAGAAAGGCTCCTTTCCGAACTTAAAAAAGGAAACATTGTTATCGCTGCCGGATTTCAGGGTGTGGACGCGCAAATGGATATCACCACCCTTGGCCGTGGTGGCTCGGATACCACTGCCGTTGCCCTTGCCGTTGCGCTTGGCGCAAAAACCTGCCGCATATACAAAGATGTGGACGGAATATATTCAGCTGATCCGCACATTGAGCACAGTGCTCAAAAATACGACGTTATAAGTTATGATGACATGCTCAGCCTTGCCAAAAGCGGTGCTCAGGTGCTCCACGCCCCCTGTGTTGAGCTTGCAAAACACCATGGAGTAGTAATTGAAGTTCTTTCGACATTTGAAGATAATCCTGGAACAATAGTCAAATAGCAGACAAATTCTGTAACTTTTATTAAACAAATGGTTGGTCAACGCAAGTAAACTTGTTTGACCCGCCATTTATTTTGGATATTTTTAATTAATGTTAGATTATTTACCTTTCAATATAAGTATGGATAGACTTTATTAATGCTACTGCCTTCTTTAAGAACGGCACCATATTGTATGTTTATAAAGTCCCTGTCCGGTTTTTCGTTGCGTTTGAGCAAAAGTTCAACCGCTTTTCGACCCATTTCGTTTGTCGGCTGCTCAATGGTGGTGAGCGCTACATTGCTGCCCAATAGCATCGGCACTTTATTTAAAGCAATGATACTTAAATCATCGGGTATACGCTTTCCAAACTGCTGAAACCTTGAAACAAACCCGGTGCAGTGTTCACTACTTAAAAAATATACCGCAGTAAAGTCAAGTGCCTCTTCAACAAATTTTTCGGCAAAAGCCCTTCCTCCCTGATATGTATTTGGCTCATAAAAAATGCTTGATTCCGCCTTATGATACGAAAACCCTAATTTCACAATTGCGTTGATAAAACCCGCTTTTTCATCTATTGTATTAGTAGATTCTATATCCGTAGTCAGCAGAGCAATACGCCTGTGGCCCATTTTTTCAAGCTTACCCACCGCAACCTGAGCCGAATCAAAGTGTGCGAGCTGAACGGAATCATAATTCAGTCCATCTATTTTTCTGTTGAGCATAACAACAGGTATTGATATTTCATTCATCATTTTTCTGTATTCAAAATTATCTTTTAGGAAAATAAATCACAGTAGTGTGCAGAATATG
>CAZNVF010000080.1:0-6668 GCA_964576395.1 uncultured Oscillospiraceae bacterium | reverse complement strand
TTCAACAAGCATTTTGGTTTGGGCGGTCTTACCTTCACCATCATCATAGGCTTCTAAATGAAGGTTTATTACAACGAGCTTAGCATCGCTTCCCTCAATATCATAATGGCTTATTAACAGGCAGCGTTTTAAGTTTGCCACACGAATGGGCCAACTGAATGGGCAGGGAAGCGAGTACCTTTCTGCGCTTTCCATGTCACAATTTGAAAAAGTGAGCAGTCCGCTGTTAACCTTTCCAATGGTGGGAAGAGGAAAAGGCACATAATTACAAGAATAATTGAGTGCATAGGCATAAGCTGCGCCGCTGTTTTCAATCAAAATTTTACTCTCATCAATGCCGAAAGTGCGTTTTGAGTCGATATCCACTTCCTGTAAAAGGCAGATATCTGCACCGCTTTTTTCAATTATATTTTTGATCCCAGAGAGATTTTCATAAACAAGGGCTTTGTTGCCGGTTTGGACATTTTTGCCACCATCCATGAAAAAATCTGCGTCTTTTCCAAGGCCGCCGTAACCTGTATTGAAGGATATAAATTTAATGTTGCTGTCAATAGAAAGGTTGCCGTTTTGACCACCGGAAATTTCAAGTTTTTCAATATCATCAGGTTTGAATTCTGTAAAGCTGAGGTAGGCAATGAACGCTAAAATAAAAATGAACGCCGCCGCAATAATAATGCCGGTAATTTTGAGCACGGTTTTTAATGACTTTGACAATAGAAAGCCTCCTTTTAAAAATGGAGCCGTACCTTAATGAAAGATACAGCTCAGTTTAAGTTTTAATATTATACTTTGTCGTTATCGTCAAATTTGTCTCCGCATTCAGGGCAGAACTTGGGTGGATTTTTGGGGTCCTCAGGCTCCCATCCGCATTTATCACATTTATAAAGCGGCTCGTTTTCAGGTTTTTTAGCTCCGCACTCTGAACAGAATTTGCCTTTGTTCTTTGCACCGCAGGCGCATACCCAACCACTGTTGTTTTCCGGTTTTGGTTTTCCGCAGTTTATGCAGAACCTGCCGGTATTTTCCGTTTGACCACATTCACAGGTCCAGCTTGCAGGAGCCGCCTGAGGTTGCTGATACTGTGGCTGCTGGCCCATTTGGAAAAGGCTGTTTGCATTCATGCCACCGGCGCTTTGGGCCATTCCCATCCCCATAAAGCCCATCATAGCACCATTTTCATTTGCAGCGGCAGTTTTCATAGCTTCAGCCTGTGCGCCAACGATAGCAGCTCCGGCCATATTCGGATTGCGGTAAACCGCAGTTTTTTGTAGTTCTTTAATGGTAGCTTCATCTTCTTCAGAGGCTTTTACAGAACTTACGCCTACTGAAACAACTTCAATTCCGCGAAGCCCTTTCCATTTGTCAGAAAGCACATCGTTTAGCACTTTGCTCATGTCATCGGTATGACCCGGAAGGGCACTATACCTTATCCCCATTTCAGAGATTTTAGCAAAGGTAGGCTGAAGCGCCGTAAGAAACTCAGCTTTAAGCTGGCTGTCAATTTGAGCTCTTGTGTAGCGGCCTTCGACGTTGCCGCATACGTTTTTATAAAAGAGCATAGGGTCAGAAAGACGGTAGCTGTATTCACCAAAGCAGCGAACGGCAATATCCATGTCAAGGCCAATGTTGCTATCCACAACTCTGAATGGGACGGGGTTTGCAGTGCCATATTTGTTACCGATTATTTCCTTAGTGTTAAAATAATACACTCTTTGGTCGGTGCCTGCATCACCGCCAAGGGTAAAACGCTTTTTAAGAACTTCCCATGTGGCCTTGAGGTTGTTGCCAAGGTTTCCATAGAAAATGGAAGGTTCGGTGGATTTATCCCATATAAATTCACCGGCTTGAGCGCTAAATTCAACTATGGTGCCCTGCTGAACAACCATCATACATTGACCTTCATTTACTGCAATGATGGCGCCATTAGATATAACGTTATCGGTGCCTTTGGTATTGGAACTTCCGCTTCCAACCTTTTTTTGGCCTTTTACGGCAAGAATGTCGGCGGAAAGCGAATCACAGTAAAAGTATTCCCTCCATTGGTCGCCAAGAAGGCTGGAAACAGTCTGCTTCGCTGCTTGAATAAGTCCCATATACGTATTTCCCCTTTCAAAACAAAACTTATAAATTTTATTATAAATTCATTTGGCTAAAATTGCAATAGTATTAAAACAGCTAATAATATTAAGAAAAATATTTTTGCTGCAACATGCAACAAATGTATAATTTTCCTGCACATTATAAATGTGACAATCAAGAAATCCTTTGCGGTGGGTGTCTTTGAGGCCAATGATATAAACAGTTGTGGGGTAAAAGTTTAAAATGAAGATATTGTTAAGCGGCGCTTGCTTATGGTCAAGGCTTTGCGTTTGCGGCCGTTTGACAGAAAAAAATAAAAGGGATTAAAGCTGTGAAAAAACACATTTTGATTGTTTTATTAATTGTATTTATGTTTTTTTCGGTCTGCGGAGCAAATGAAAATGAAAGCACCGAATTTTCTTTGCCGTTCAATATAAATAAAGGCGTTTATGTTTCACACTATGTCAGCGGTTCTGTATCTGAATATGAGATATTACCGTCACAGAGTGAAAAGCTTGCCGAATGGGCTGCTTCACTGAAGGTTGAGCGCCGGGAATTTAAAAGCGGTGAAACCCCTTCTGATGCAGATGGCGGGGAGGCATATTCCTTTAGGGCAGAAAACTCTAGCTTTTCATATGTAATGTGCGGCGGAAAAGAAAATTACATCTTAGAAAACGGTGAATGGTACTATGTTAACAACCCTTCCGACCCTTCCAAGGCAGTTAAAATGGAGGGGATAAAATATGACCTTATTCAAATGGTTATGATAAACGGCGAAATTTATATCGATACTGGAAAGGAAAGTACAATAATGAGCCGATGTGGGGTCATGTATGGGGAAATAACCTCCTATGCAGATGGATAATAAAAACCAACGGAAAACGATCAATCCAATTTTGAAGCTGGGTACGAATACCAAAAGGTGGATGAAAACCATATTGATGTTGTAATAGACGGAAGGTGGATAACCTTTGCGAAAGAGGGATTTGAAGAACAGCCCGCCGCCGCAAAGCCGGTGCTTGTGAAGAAATTCGGCAAGGATGAAAGTAAAGCCCTTTCGGGGGAAGATTCGGATATCATACCCGATATTTTTGAGTCGATAACAGCTTGTAATTCAGGAATTGGGAAATGCCTGAATGACTGTGAAATTGAGGTAAACGGCAAAACGGTGGCCTATAGCTCCGACTGCGGAACGTTTAACGACGCTGAAAACGATAGAAAATTCGCCGTTACTGAAGAGGAACGGGTAAAATAAATAAAATTTTTGAAAAGTATATTATTTTAGAATTAGAATAGCAATAAAGTTTTGGAGAGTGTTATGAAAAAATATATTATTTTAGTTTTAGTTTTGGTTTTAGCCGTTCTACTTTGGGGCTGCAGCAAAAATCAGCAAAATCAGGCGAATGGCAATGAAATGCCGGAGGATTTTGCTTTCAGCATAACTTGGAACACTTATGGCATAAGCTCTTACGACAGCACAAGCGGAAGGCTTGTTAAAACCACCGATGCCACAAACCCGGAAGATTATGTTACAATGCTTATATTATCAGACGAGCAGCTTTCAGAAATATGGGACATAATAGAAAACCTTGATATAGGGAGCTACCCGGAAAGCTATAACCCTTTTGGCAATGTAAGTTCTACGCCGAGCCAAACTATAATTTTGAGCACGGTAATAAATGGCGTTCAAACTAAAATAAGCTGTGAGAACATTGCGCTGAGCACAGAAAGCACAACAAAAAAAGGCAAAAAATTTATTGCTGCTGTGAGCGATATTGTGAACATAATTGAATCCACAAAAGAATGGCGTTCTCTTCCGGATTATGAATTCTTTTATGATTAGGTAGAATAAGTACTGGTTTTTGCATTAACGTCGGAATATTTCGTTGACAGCCATTTGCTTTCTATGCTATACTTTTTATATAAAATGTTCAAGGAGGGTGAAGCCATGCGCAATGAGTTTGATTTTAGTAAAATGTCTAAAGGTTCTTTTCACCCCAGCCATAAAAAATATCATGGAAGCCTTGCGGGAACCTCCCTTATTGGAAGCCTTATAGGAAGCGTTGTTGGAACGGCTATTTCGTCTGCAATAAATGAAACGGCTACAAGTTGTGCCGGCAGTATGGAGCGGGCACGGACCGAAGAGCAGGAACGGGCGCGCATCCGAAGTGAATATAACAAAAAAATGGCGGATCTTCCTGCTAACTGCCCAAATTGCGGTGCTCCTACATGTGGAAAAATGTACTGTGAGTATTGTGATTCAAAACTTGTATGAAGGGCTTGACAAACTGTTTCAAAGCATGTAATATATATTTACATAATTTAATAAAATTTTTATGCCTTATCAAGAGCGGCTGAGGGACAGGCCCTATGAAGCCCGGCAACCTGCGTTTAGAGTGTGGTGCCAATTCCTGCGGATTTTATTCCGAAAGATGAGGAACGGCAGAATATTTAGAAGCGTCCGTTCTTCGGGCGCTTTTTTTGGCAGAAAGGATAAAAATGAGCAAATACTTGTTTACTTCTGAATCAGTTACGGAGGGGCATCCGGATAAGGTTTGCGACCAAATCTCTGATGCCGTGCTCGATGCCTACCTTAAGAAGGATCCAAATGCAAGGGTTGCCTGCGAGACCACTTGCACCACCGGAATGGTGTCAATAATGGGTGAGATAAGCGCAAACTGCCAGGTGGATATTGTTAAAATTGCAAGAAAAGTGATAAATGAGATCGGCTACAATGGCGAAAATGCAGGATTTGATGGTAACACTTGTGCGGTGATTACCGCAGTAGACGAACAATCGGCCGATATAGCCATGGGGGTTAACAGTGCTGATGAACAAAAACATGGCTCTGCAGATGAGCTTGACGCTATAGGTGCTGGCGACCAGGGTATGATGTTTGGTTTCGCTTGTGATGAAACGCCTGAACTTATGCCAATGCCTATAAGCTTTGCTCATAAGCTTTCAAAGCGACTTGCACAGGTGCGTAAGGACGGCACCCTTCCTTATCTTAGGCCGGATGGAAAGTCGCAAGTGACCATAGAGTATGACGGAGGCATTCCCAAAAGAGTGGAAGCAGTGGTAGTATCTTCGCATCATGACGAAAATGTTTTTCTTGAGAAAATACGTGCCGATATTGAAAAATATGTAATAAAGCCGGTAATTTCTGAAAATCTTATTGATGAAAATACAAAAATATATATAAATCCAACCGGCAGATTTGTGGTGGGTGGCCCCGCTGGGGACAGTGGCTTAACGGGGAGAAAAATCATAGTTGATACATACGGCGGTTATTCTCGCCATGGAGGTGGGGCTTTTTCGGGCAAGGACCCGACTAAAGTGGACCGTTCGGCTGCCTATGCAGCAAGGTGGATAGCTAAAAATGTTGTTGCTTCCGGATTTGCAAAAAAATGTGAAGTTCAGCTTGCATATGCCATAGGTGTTGCTCACCCGGTTTCAGTTATGATAGATACCTTTGGCACAGGAAAATATACTGATGATGAGATACTTTCTGCTGTGCTCAAAGTTTTTGATCTTCGTCCGGCGTCAATAATAGACATACTTGATTTAAGAAGGCCGATTTATCGTCGTCTTGCCGCTTATGGCCATATGGGAAGAGAAGAGCTTGACGTTATGTGGGAAAAAACAAATATGGTAAATGAGCTGAAAACAGCTATTGGAAAATAAAACAAGACCCGGAGGTTATTCCGGGTCTTGTTTTTTGCATTGGTTTCACTAAATAGAAAAAATCAAAAATGCTGCAAAGAGGCATTTCATTTATTATTTTTGATTTTTTATGTTAAAGAAATGCTCCTTTAAACAAAGAAAAGTTTTTTCATTTAAATCGTGCTCAATTTTGCAGGAATCCTCAAAAGCGGTTTTTTCATCAACTCCTATTGCCATTAAGAATTCCGCAATTATAACATGGCGCTCGTATATGCTTTCGGCAATAGCACGGCCTTTTTCGGTAAGGGTTATGAGGTAGTCACTGTCCATGGTAATATATCCGTTTTCACGGAAATTTTTCATTGCAACGCTGACAGTAGGCTTTGAATGGCCAAGTTCATTACAAATGTCAATAGAGCGCACTTGGCCGTTCCGTTTCTGTATCATAAGTATTGCCTCAAGATAATCTTCGCCAGATTCACGAATCTGCATTTTATCGCCCCTTTTGCCACTATATTTTCCACTTGTATAATACTACAAAAATAGCTTTTTTGCAAATATAACTTTGTTAAAAATTATAAATAAATAATTAATATACAAACATTGTTGCATATTTGTACATACAGATGTCGAGTTGATACAAAACTGGTCCAAACTTTTGAATTTTGATACATATGTTGACAAAAATCACTGCAAAGTATATAATGATGCCGTAAAGTAAATATCAACATACAGTGCCTGCTTGACAAAAAGCGGGGTAAAAGGGAATCGGGTGAGGATCCCGAGCGATCCGGTCACTGTAAACGGTGAGCAAGCTACAAAATGTCATTGCGAAAGTGAGAAGACGTGGCTTGTGTTGACCCGTAAGCCAGGAAACCTGCTGTGTGTTGTGATGGGTATCTTCCGTAGAAAGTATCCTGTCTAGT
>CAZNVF010000079.1:0-6798 GCA_964576395.1 uncultured Oscillospiraceae bacterium | reverse complement strand
CATGAGTCAAAGCTTTAATTCTCCAAATTAAGGAGGGATTTTTATGATAATACCTGTAAAGCTTCCCGCCGGAAGCTACAATATAACCCTTTCCCGAGGGGCTCTTTTGAGCGCCGGTAGGATAATAGACCTTGACAGGAAAGTGCTCATTGTCACGGACAGCGGCGTTCCTACAGAATATGCCGAGGCCGTCGCCAAGCAGTGCGGGAACCCCGTTATTGCCACTGTTCCCATGGGAGAGGGCAGCAAAAGCATAGAGTTTTTTAGCGAACTTTGCAAAAAGCTTCTTGAAAACAATTTTACCCGTGCTGACTGCATTGTTGCGGTGGGTGGCGGAGTTGTGGGCGACCTTGCGGGCTTTGTGGCTGCCAGTTATATGCGCGGTATAGATTTTTACAACATTCCCACCACTGTCCTTTCTCAGGTGGACTCCTCCGTCGGCGGCAAGGCGGCCGTAAATTTTGAAGGAATAAAAAATATTATTGGAGCTTTTTACCAACCAAAGGCAGTTATAATAGACCCCGATACGCTTTCTACCCTTACCCCACGCCACTATTCCAACGGCCTTGCCGAAGCAGTAAAAATGTCCCTAACCTTTGACCGTGAGCTTTTTGAAATTTTTGAGAGTGAAGACGCATATAAAAACATTGAGGTCATAATTGAGCGCTCTGTAAAAAGCAAAGTAAAAGTGGTTGAGCAGGACGAGCACGAAGCGGGGCTTCGCCGGGTGCTCAACTTTGGCCATACCATGGGCCATGCTATAGAAAGCGTCGAAGGGCTTGGTGGACTATATCACGGCGAATGCGTTTCCCTTGGAATGCTGCCCATGTGCGGAGAAAATCTTAGACCGCGTGTAGAAAATGTGCTTAAAAAGTTAAACCTTCCTACTAATTGGAACGGCGATCCCGAAAGACTTATCTCTGCTGTATCCCACGACAAAAAATTTTCCGGCAGCCACGTGACCGTCGTCACCCTTCCGGAGATAGAGCGCTATGAATTTGAAAAATGGACGAGCGAAGAGCTCTTCCGCCGCATGAAGGAGTATTTCAAATGAAAGATACATTTGGCCAAAGCGTTTCTGTAACTATAACCGGCGAAAGCCACGGCCCGGCAATAGCCGCTGTTCTTTCAGGCCTTGCACCGGGTATTCCAGTAGATGAAGATTTTATCGCCGCTCAGCTCACAAAGCGGCGGCCAGCTGGAGCTATATCGACCGCCCGTAAAGAAGAAGATAAATTTGAAATTTTAAGCGGCGTTTTTAACGGCTTTACCACCGGAACGCCTATAACTATTCTCATTCCAAATCAGAACACTATCAGCAAAGACTATTCTGAAATTGCTGTAACCGCCCGTCCAGGCCATGCGGATTATACCGCGCAATGCAAATACCACGGTTTTCAGGATTACCGCGGAGGCGGGCATTTCAGTGGCCGTGTCACTGCGGCCCTTGTGGCCGCCGGCGCTATTGCCGTCCTAGCCCTTGAACGCAAAGGTATAAAGATTGGTACGCATATTGCCGCCTGCGGCGGCATAAATGACAGAACCTTCCATGATATTGAAAGCGATATCTCCGTTTTAAATTCAGAGTGCTTTGCGGTACTTGACAAAAATGCCGGCAAAAAAATGGAGGAAGCTATACTCGCTGCCAAAAATGATCTTGACAGCGTCGGCGGTATTCTCGAAACAGCTGTCACCGGCATCCCTGCCGGGGTTGGCGAGCCATATTTCGATAGTGTTGAAAGCCAGCTTTCACATATGCTGTTCAGCATTCCTGCTGTGAAAGGCGTTGAGTTTGGCAGCGGCTTTAACTTTGCCACCATGCGTGGAAGTGAGGCCAACGACGCTTTCAAAATAGACGGAAGCAGAAACATCACAACAAAAACAAATCACAACGGCGGTATAAACGGTGGCATAACCAATGGCTGTCCCATTGTTTTCCGCTGTGCAATAAAGCCTACCCCTTCCATTGCCCAGCCGCAGGAGACTGTTGACTTCATTAAATGTGAAGAGAAAATTTTTGAAATAAGGGGCCGCCATGACCCTGCTATCATTCATAGAGCTAGGGTAGTTGTGGATTCTGCCGCGGCGCTCGTCCTTTGCGATATTCTCGCCCAGCGCTACGGTACTGATTGGCTCGGAGGTTAAATATGGAGTATGGACTTATTGGGGAACATCTTCCCCACAGTTTTTCGCCGGAGATACATCGGCGTATAGGCGATTACAAATACGAACTAAAAGAACTTTTTCCAGATGAAGTGGGCCCATTTATGAAGGGGCGCGACTTTAAAGGCATAAACGTCACTATACCTTATAAGCAAACTGTCATCCCCTATCTTGACGAAATAGACGAGGCCGCAAAGGCCATAGGCGCCGTGAACACTGTTGTGAACCGCGATGGAAAGCTATGTGGTTATAACACTGACTTTGGCGGGCTTAAAGCCTTAATAAAGCGTACCGGGGTTCCTGTTGCAGGTAAAAAGGCCCTTATTTTTGGGAATGGGGGCACCAGCAAAACAGCTTTTGCCGTGCTCAAATCTCTTGGGGCGGAAACGGTGCTCAAAGCGAGCATATTTGATGAACCCGGCACCATTTCTTATGACGAAGCCTGTACAGTACACTCGGATACGGAAATAATTATCAACACTACCCCTTGTGGAATGTTCCCAAACCTTGATGGAATGGCCGCCGACCCGGCTGATTTTCCAAACCTTAAAGCGGTCGTCGACGTTGTTTATAACCCTCTCAAAACCGATCTTCTGCAAAGGGCTGAAAACCTTGGAATACCCTGCTGCGGTGGACTCTATATGCTTGTAATGCAGGCGATCTTGGCCTCTGGTAAATTCTTTGGCAAGGACATTCCCATTGAAAAGGCTGAGGGTATATATCGTGAGATATTGAAAAGCAAACAGAACATTGTGCTTATCGGTATGCCTGCTTCCGGTAAAACAACCATTGGAAAACTGCTTGAAAGCGAGCTTTCCCGTCCACTTTACGATTCCGATGAGTTCATTGTAAAAAAGGCGGGACGCACCATTACGGAAATTTTTAAAACGGATGGCGAGGAAGCTTTCCGCATACTGGAAGCAGAAAGCATTGCCGAACTTTCCGGCAAAAACGGCGCCGTTATATCTACAGGCGGCGGTGTTGTTCTTAACTCTGAAAACATTAGATATTTAAAGAAAAACGGACGCATCTACTTTCTTGATAGGCCTGCAGAGTCCTTGGTTCCAACTGACGACCGGCCTACCGCTTCGAGCAAAGAGGCAATTTTTAAGCGATATAAGGAGCGGTACCCACTCTATAATAAATACTGTGACAAGCGGGTTGACGCTGACTGCAGCATTGAAGAAGTGCTCACCGCAGTGAAAGAGGATTTTTTAAATGAAAATTTTAGTAATTAACGGCCCTAACCTGAATATGCTTGGAATTCGTGAACCGGGAATTTACGGCACCGAAACTTATGATACCCTTATTGAAAAGATATCCGCCTATGCTAAAAAAAAAGGCGTTTCAATAGAATTTTTCCAAAGCAACCATGAGGGCGCCCTTGTTGACAAAATACAGGAAGCCTTTGGTGTAATGGATGGTATTGTTATAAACCCAGGGGCTTACACCCACACTAGCATTGCCCTTCTTGACGCTGTAAAAGCGGTTGGTATTCCGACTGTTGAAGTGCATATTTCCGATGTTTCAAAACGTGAAGAGTTCAGAAGTACCAGCTACATACGTGCGGCCTGCATAGGTTCCGTTATAGGCCACGGCACCGACGGTTACCTTGAGGCGATAAACCTAATTATTGAAAGGGGCGAAAAAGCTTGAAAGTTGAGATCAAGCCCGGAAAAGGTAAGGGCATGATGACCGCGCCGCCCTCAAAAAGCATGGCGCATCGGCTGCTTATTGGAGGTGGCCTTTCTAAAGGTGAAAGCGTGATTGATGGTATCTCTTCATCCGAGGATATGAAAGCCACCCTGGACTGCCTTTCTGCCATAGGCGCAAGCTATACCATTGAAGGCAACAGGGTCAAAATAAGAGGTGCTGACCTTCACAATATACCCGAGGGAGCAATCCTAAACTGCCGCGAAAGCGGAAGCACTCTTCGCTTTTTTGTTCCACTTTGTCTTCTCGACGGCAAGAGCTTCACCCTTACGGGCAGCAAAACCCTGCTTTCCCGCCCTATGAGCGTATATGAGGACATTTGCAAAAAACAGGGCCTCATTTTTGAGACCGACGAAGACAAAATTGTTGTGGGCGGAAAGCTTAAAAGCGGGAGCTATAAAATCAAGGGCAACATCAGTAGCCAGTTCATAACCGGACTTCTTTTCGTTCTTCCTTTAATGGAGGAAGACAGCACCATTCAGCTCATTCCACCCATTGAAAGCTGTTCTTACATTAACCTTACCATACAGGCTATGGCCCAGTTTGGAGTAGAAGTTCGCTGGCAGGATGAAAAAACTCTTTTTGTTCCAGGCGGCCAAAGCTACAAACCGGTCCACGCAAAGGTTGAGGGGGATTACTCCAATTCGGCATTTTTCGCAGCTCTTAATGTGCTTGGCTCCGAAATAGAAATTGAGGGATTAAACCCTGACAGTCTTCAAGGTGACAAAGTTTACGAAAAGGACTTTGCCCTTCTTGAAAGAGGCACCCCTACCATCAACATCGCAGACTGTCCCGATCTTGGTCCTATACTTTTTGCCCTTGCAGCTGTAAAGGGCGGAGGCGTTTTCACCGGTACCCGCCGTCTCAAAATTAAAGAGAGCGATCGCGCCACTGCTATGGCGGATGAGCTCGCTAAATTCGGCGTAGCTGTTACGGTGCATGATGACAGCGTAGTTGTTTATCCTCACAACTTTCACGCGCCTTCTGAGCCGCTTTGCGGCCATAACGATCACCGTATAGTTATGGCATGTTCTGTCCTTGCTACCGTCACCGGCGGAATTATAGATGGTGCTGAGGCATCACGTAAGAGCCTTCCCGATTTTTTTGAAAGGTTGGAAAAGCTTGGATTCGAGGTGATATACCATGATGCTTGACACAAGTAAAAACATCCTTATAGTTGGCCTTGGCCTTATAGGCGGAAGCTATGCAAGAGCTCTACATAAGCTAGGCTTTAAAATTTCCGCCATTACCCGAAGGCAGGAAAGTATAGACTATGCCCTTGAAAACAGCATTATTGACTATGGTTATACTGAGCCGCTTCCGGAGGTCATCGGCAAAGCAGATCTTGTTATTTTCGCTCTTTACCCCCATGTTTTTGTGGAATGGATAGAAAAATATCAACAGTTTTTTAAACCCGGTGCTCTAATTACCGATGTTACTGGCGTAAAAATATGCATTGTTGACAAAATACAAGGGATACTGCGGCCGGATGTTGAGTTTATTGCTGCTCACCCTATGGCTGGGCGCGAGGTATACGGAGTTCAAAACAGCGACGAAAAAATCTTTCATGGGGCAAACTACATTGTTACCCCTACCGCCCGCAATACTGACTCTGCTATTGAGGATTGCCTTGAGCTTGGGCGGCTTTTAGGATTCGCCCATGTTTCAGTGCTTACACCTGAAAAGCACGATGAGATGATAGGCTTTGTTTCACAACTTACCCACTGTATTGCTGTTTCACTTATGACCTGCTATGATGGAGAAAAGCTTCAGGATTATACCGGTGACTCTTTCCGCGACCTTACAAGGATCGCTAAAATAAATGACGATATGTGGAGCGAACTTTTCCTGCTCAACAAAGACGCCCTTCTTGAACAGATGGATAAATTCTTAGTGGAGTTTAACAAACTTCGCACCTCCCTTGAAAATGGCGATAGGGAAACAATGCGCGAAATGATGCGCGTTTCTTCGCAGCGCAGAGCGCTTTTTGATAAAAAATGACCGAAAAGGAGCCACATAAATTATGAATATGGATTTTAAAAGAAAGCTTCCCATCCCTTTGGAAACCAAAGAAATGTTCCCGCTGACCCCTGAGTTGGCAGCTGTTAAAGCCGCACGTGATGAAGATATCAAGGCCGTTTTTGAGTCTAAATCTGACAAATTCATTCTTATTATTGGGCCTTGTTCCGCAGACAGAGAGGATTCCGTCCTGGATTACATCCATCGCCTTGCCAAAGTCCAGGAACAGGTCAAAGATAAAATTGTTATTATTCCGAGAATTTATACCGGAAAGCCCCGCACCACCGGTCAAGGTTATATGGGGCTTCTTCATCAGCCAGACCCAAACGGTAAACCGGACATTTTCGAAGGTATTTGCGCCGTTCGCAAATTTCACATGCGCGCTCTTAAAGAGACCGGCTTTACCTGTGCAGATGAAATGCTCTACCCTGAAAACCACCGTTACCTTTCTGATGTACTTGGCTATGTTGCCGTTGGCGCCCGTTCCGTCGAAGACCAACACCATCGACTTACCGCCAGCGGGCTTGATATCCCTGTCGGCATGAAAAATCCCACCGGCGGTGATTTTTCCGTTATGATGAACTCTATCATTGCTGCTCAGGCTCCGCACAACTTTGTTTACCGCGGCTGGGAGGTTGAAAGCTTTGGCAATCCATATGCCCATGCCATCCTTCGCGGCTACGTTGACAAGCAGGGCAAAAGCCATCCGAACTATCATTACGAAGACCTTCAGCTCGTATATAATCTGTACGCAAACAGCAATCTTACAAACCCGGCTGTCATAGTTGACTGCAACCACTCCAATTCCGGCAAACAGTGGTTTGAACAGATACGCATTGCTCACGAAGTTATGTACAGCCGCCGCTACAACAAAGATATTGAAGGCATTGTAAAGGGCCTTAT
>CAZNVF010000078.1:0-6864 GCA_964576395.1 uncultured Oscillospiraceae bacterium | reverse complement strand
GTTCCATGTAGGCCCGCTCCTCCGGGCTTTTTTGATTCAGCCGCTTCTGCATCCAGCCTGGCAGCCGGCCTTTCTGGAATATATCAAAGAGCATACCGGCTACCAGCTGTGCTTTAAAACGGGCAGAAAGGCCGCTTTCCTGATCCAGGTCAGAGCTGCCTAAAATAGCATGATCCATTTGGATTTTCTTTCTCTGCATCAGCAGCCCTAAAAAGCTTCCTCCCATGGAGCAGCCATATGCTGCGCAGATATGACCGCCAAAGTTTTTATTTATGTAATCCTCTATCTTCGCAGTTTCGGTCAACATATCGGGAAAAAGAGTATTCTCCGTCTCGTCAAAGCCGTCGTAGGACACGCAGATCACGTAAAAATCAAGTTGAAGCAGAGGAATAACATGTCCAAAATTCCGCTTCCAATGGCAACAGGTGCCAGGCAGTAAAAAAATGTTTGGTTTTCCTGCTTCCCCAAATGTATAGAATTTCATTTCATTCTCCTTTCCGACTTGGAATAGCCACAATTATCTGTTATTATTTCATAGCAATAGGGGTATTGTTTGAATGTTGGATGAATGCGTTTAGTAAATGCTGTTGCTTTATATAGGTTAGCTTAGACTAACTTGCGACTACATTATATTACTTTTGCTGTTCAATTTCAAGGGTGCTTATTGTCGTCACTTTTGTTTTTCTAGTATACCAGCCATAAAATTTGGCAGAAAATATGCCTATGTCAATAACATTAAAGCAGTTTGCCCTTATAAAATTGACTGGCGGCACATTGTATTCATTATAGTTTTCGCGTTGTAGCAACTCCAGGCTATGACAAAGGCAGGTATAAAATGAGAGATGTGAAAAGAAAAAGCAGTATTAGCCGCTTGCATCTCGGCTTAGGCAAAACACATGCAATCACCCGCGGTGTTTTTGATATTATAAACGCATTAAAGACTGACGAATGAAAGATAAGGTTTATTCTTAAAAACCTGTGAATATCCACAAGAACATTGGATTACATTGAGCTATTACTGCCACGTACAGCACGGTGGATAGAGAATTTGTAGCACTAGGCAACAACGTGTTCAAATCAGGGCTACTTAATTGCTAAATAAAAAACTGCTTGCCAAGTTGTGTGACAAGCAGTTTTTATTTGTACTACCATAAATAAGAGTTAGTATGGCTGTAAAGCGGCCATTATTCAGTTCTTAACGCGACTACCGGGTCTTTTTTTGCCGCGCTTTTTGACGGGATTATTCCGGAGATAAGCGTTAGCAATACGCTTATCAAAACAAGAATAGCAGCTACTTCAATGGGAAGCTGTGCTCTAAGATTGTTAATACCAGTAAGGTTTACAAGAATAGCATTTATAGGAATGCAGAGAATGTAAGTTATAACAACGCCGACGAGTCCGGAAGTGAAACCTATGATAGCGGTTTCGGCGTTGAACATTCCAGAAACATTGGATTTAGATGCGCCCAGAGCGCGAAGAATACCAATCTCTTTGGTCCTTTCTTGTACAGAAATAAGGGTGATTACTCCAATCATTATAGAAGAAACGACGAGTGAAACAGCTACAAAGGCAATAAGAACATAGGTGATAGCATTTATAATAGAGGTTATAGAGGACATCATCAGTCCGACGTAGTCGGTATATTTTATTTGGGAAAGGTCATCAACAGTTTCATTGTATTTTGCAATAGCGTCCTCAATAATATCCTTGTTTTCAAAAGATGATGCATAAAGATTGATGCTTGACGGGTTTTCAATATCCACATACCCAAGTTCGGCAAGATTGCTTTCATAGCTGTTTTCTGAAAATTCAAGAACAACGTCATAATATTCTGCGCACTGCTCTGCTGTATAATCTAGAAGCGCCATATCCAGGGCACCGGCAAGCTGTGAGGTGCTCATTGCGGACATTTGGGCGGATACTTGAGCAGAGTACTGAGCTTTATACTGCTCGGCAGCAAGTTCTTCAAACATCTCAAAAAGATCCTCGTCGGACATGTCTGCAGTGTAGTTCAGTATATCGCTGGAACTAACACCGGTCTGTTGAGTAATGGCTTCTGCCATCATGGTTTCAATATCCTCCCTCGTCATGGAACTCACAGTCTGCTCAACAGCAGAATTTACTTGCTCATCAGAGGGTATGGACATTATTTTAATATATGCGTTGGCCTTTTCCGTCTCGGAAAGCTCATTGACATATGCTTTAAAATCCTTTTCTTTGTCCGTATCAGAAAGGTTTCCGTTTTTATCTTTGAAAGGCAAACCGTTGAAAATATCGGTAGAGGGATTTTCAAGCTGGGCCGTAATCGCGGAAGATTTTTTGGCTTCCTCAACAACATATTCTGTAAGTTTGCTGGTATAACCTATTGAGCCGGAAAGCATTGTGGAAACGGCGTCTGCATTTGGCTTTATAATACCGGAAACTTTGAGTGAAACACCATTATCATAAAGATACTTGAGCCCAGCACTTGTGTCCCGAAGATCCACATAAAGTCCAGTGCTTTCATCATAAGTATAGCAATTTGAGTTCAAAATAACACGGAATTCCATGTTGCAAATATCCTCGTAGGACCAGCTTTTATTGTCATCCTCAAGAGAAGTTCCGTTTACTGCGGCCTCCATAAGGGCATCTATGTCTTCTTTGGATTTAAGGCCAAGGGCATAAAGAGCCATATCATCAATTTCGTTATTTTCATCAAGAATTATAACAATTTCATTGTATTCTGTAGGCCATGAACCATAGACAAGGTCATATTGGTTTTCCACCATAGAACTGACAAGTTTGCCGCTTTCGCCGGGGAGCATTTCCTGCCAAAGTGCCATGGAAGAACTTACAGAAGAAAGCGAGGATAGGGAACTGAGATCTCCAAGCGTTTCTGTATTTTCAGAATTTGACGTTATGCCAAGTCCAAAATATTCTGCAATAAGTTCCTGCATAAGTTTTTGCGAGTCAGAAAGAATTATGTCGCCATCGACATTTTTTGTATAAACCAGCAAATCAAAATCGTAGGTGTACTGAACGCCGTTTATTGCCTCTTTAAGTTGGACATCTCCATTTTCACTGTAAAGTTCGGTTTCAAGATATTCTTTAAAAGATTTAAGGTCGTTTTCATTGACATTGAAGTTGCTTAAAGCGTTTACAAAGTCATGTATCATAGGCTTTTGATATACAGCGTCATTTTCGTGGTTTTCACTGGCTTGGGCGGCTCCTATAAAGCTTGCCATAAGTGAGCTCAGATCAAGGCTTTGGGATTCGAGAGTTAGGGGATAAGATGAAAGGGTATCCTTCTGAACAGCGTCGATGTAAGCCGTCGTACCCTGAGAGACCGCATAAATAAGAGCAATACCTATAATACCAATGGATCCGGCAAATGAGGTAAGAGCCGTTCTTCCCTTTTTGCTAATGAGATTTTTAAGGGAAAGCCCAAAAGATGTGAAAAAGGACATGGAGGGCATGTTAGCCTTTTTACCATTTTCACGCTTTGCTTTAGCCTTTTCCATTTCATTATGAAGTTCACTAATTGAAAGTGGCGCAGAGTCCCCAGTTATTACACCGTCGAGAACACGAATTATTCTTGTAGAATATTGCTCGGCCAAATCAGCGTTGTGGGTAACCATGATTATAAGTCGGTCTTTCGATATTTCCCTTAAAATATCCATTACTTGGATGCTAGTTTCTGTATCGAGAGCACCGGTGGGTTCGTCGGCAAGAATGATATCGGGGTCGTTTACAATAGCACGGGCAATGGCCACACGCTGCATTTGCCCACCGGACATTTCACTGGGCCTTTTATTCAACTGATTACCAAGGCCAACTTTTTCAAGTGCCTTTTTTGCGCGACTTCTGCGTTCACTTTTAGAAACACCTGAAAGAGAGAGAGCAAGCTCAACGTTCTGTAAAACAGTTTGATGGGGAATAAGGTTGTAGCTCTGAAATACAAAACCTATGGAATGGTTTCGATAGGAATCCCAGTCGCGGTCTTTAAAATCTTTTGTGGATCTCCCGTTTATAAGAAGATCCCCGCTGGTATATTGATCAAGACCGCCTATAATATTTAGCATTGTCGTCTTTCCGCAGCCGGATGGCCCAAGAATAGAAACAAATTCACTCTCGCGGAACTGGAGGCTTATCCCTTTAAGGGCCTGAACCGTTCCACCCCCTGCGGGATAGTCCTTTTTAATATTCTTCAGTTCTAACATTAGTAAAAATTCCTTTCTAGATAATTATATTTTCCAAATTAAAATTTAAAACTTTATGCTTCGGGAAAATTGCGGCGGCCTGGCTAAACATATGGCCGCCGCAATAACCCGTTAAAAAGAGGTGAAAACAGAAAGACATTTTCTGGCTGATTGATATTCTAAATTATAAAAATACACCATCGTTAAACAGATTTCAAATTTTTTATGAATTAACGCTGTTTTTTATGACAACGTTTGTTCCTTATATAAGCTTTTCAAAATTTTCAGTAAAAGTAAAGATCGTTTGTTATTTTGTAGTTTTGTTTTATTGACTTTTACACTCCAAAGCAATAAACTATTATAGTAACTTTGTCGAAAACCGTCTGAGGGGAACTATTATCCATGAAAAAAACAGACCCACGCTACCGTAATTTTGTACAAATTCTTAGAGAAGAGCTTGTTCCGGCAATGGGCTGCACTGAGCCTATAGCCATTGCTTATGGGGCGGCAAAAGCAAGAGAAATTCTTGGCAAACTGCCAGATTCCGTGACTATCGTGGCAAGCGGGAATATAATTAAAAACGTCAAAAGCGTGGTCGTTCCTAATACCGGCGGTTTAAAAAGCATTGAAGCTGCCGCCGCCGCTGGAATTGTTGCAGGAAAAGCGGAAAAAATTTTGGAGGTAATAAGCGAAGTTTCGGACGAGCAAAAGGACGAAATAAGGGAATATATGAAAACGCATGAGATCTGCGTCCTTCCTGCAGAGGGAGACGTCGTTTTTGACATAACAATAAACCTTAAAGCTGGTAAGGACCGCGTTTTGCTGCGTATTGCGGACTACCATACAAATATTGTAAAAATTGAGCACAATGGAGATACTCTGCTCTGCCATGGCGAGGTGAGCACGAGCACGAGAACCAAGGGCCTTACAGACAGAAGTTGCCTTTCTGTAGAGGGAATAGTCGATTTTGCTGAAACATGTGACCTTGATGACGTAAAAGAGCTTGTGGAACGCCAAATAAATTATAACTATGCCATTGCTGAAGAGGGTATGAAGAATGACTGGGGTGCCAATATTGGAAAAGTGCTCCGTAAGAATTATGGCACGGATGTAAAAGTCAGGGCAAGATATATGGCTGCGGCAGGTTCTGACGCAAGAATGAGCGGCTGTGAAATGCCTGTAATAATCGTTTCAGGAAGCGGAAACCAAGGTATAACAGCATCGGTTCCGGTTGTTGAATATGCAAAAGAGCTTGGGAAGAACAGGGAAGAAACCATAAGAGCGGTTCTCCTTTCTGACCTTCTCACAATACATATGAAGACCGGGATAGGCCGCCTTAGCGCATATTGTGGCGCTGTAAGCGCCGGCTGTGGCGCAGGGGGAGCGATAGCTTACCTAAACGGCGGTGGATATAAAGAGATAGCCCACACTTTGGTGAATGCTTTGGCAATAGTTTCAGGAATGGTGTGTGACGGAGCAAAGCCTTCTTGTGCGGCAAAGATTGCAACAGCGGTGGATGCGGGCATCCTAGGCTGGAATATGTATAGGTCAGGTCAGCAGTTCCGAGGCGGCGAAGGAATCGTTACTAAAGGCGTTGAGGAGACTATTAAGAACATAGGCCGCCTTGGCCGCATGGGAATGCGGGAAACAGATAAAGAGATCATAAAAATTATGACAGGCTGTAAATAAAACGGGCGGGTAAGAACCACCCGTTGTCACACTTTTTACTATTGTCACAACTTATAAGAGGTATGCTATGCACAGAAAGCTTTTTGGAAGAACAGAACTCAGCATGCTGCCGGTGATTTTCTCGTTAGCTTGGCCAACAATGTTGGAGCAGCTTATGCAGACTGCTGTACAGTACATAGATACGGCAATGGTCGGGGCGCTTGGAACGCAGGCCACAGCGGCGGTGGGTTCTACAAGCACGATAAATTGGCTCATAAGCGGCTCAATTTCCGCACTGGGAGTCGGTTTTTTGGCATATATAGCAAAGGCTTACGGTGCCGGAGAAAAAGATACCGCAAGAAGGGCGTCATCACAGGCGGTTTTGGCGGTAATAGCTGTTGGAACGCTTTTCACTGTTTTGACCCTTTCTTTAAGCGGTGTTGTTCCAGTGTGGATGCAAGTGGAGCCAAACATAAGAGATACCGCATCGAAGTACTTTTTTATTGTGTATGCGCCAATGCTTTTCAGAACGGCAACAATAATTTTTGGTACAGTGCTTAGAGCCGTTGGTGATACAAAAACTCCGATGCGGGTTGGAATAATTGTAAATATTATCAATGTTGTGCTGAACTTTGTGTTTATTTATCCAGTAAGAGCAGTAAGGCTCTTCTCACTGGAATTTACTCTTTATGGCGCCGGTTTTGGAGTTGTGGGCACCGCTATAGCGAGTGCGGCAGCCTTTGCTGTAGGCGGAATTATTATGACGATCTCATTTTGGTGCCATGCAGATATATCGCCAAAAGGTCAAAGCCTTGTGCCGGATATGGAAGTGCTCCGCCCTTGCCTTAAAGTGGCGGTGCCGAATATGCTTCAACGTTTTGGAACCTCCCTTGGCTATGTGGCCTTTGCTGCAATGATAAACTCCCTTGGAGATGTTTCCACAGCAGCCCACACCATTGCCAACACAGTGGAATCTCTCTTCTATGTACCGGGTTTTGGAATGCAGACAGCGGCGGCC
>CAZNVF010000077.1:0-7326 GCA_964576395.1 uncultured Oscillospiraceae bacterium | reverse complement strand
ATCACATGGCCCAACTTGGAAATACTATTGCAGATATAACCGCAGAAAAATGTGGAATAATGCGAAAAGGGTGCACACTGCTCTCTTCACCAGGGCAGGCACCGGAGGCCACTGCTGTTATGATAAATGAATGTGCAAAAATGAATGCAACCTTTGTTACTGGAAGCGCAAGTAAGGGAAAAGTAGTTTCTTTAGGTATAGATGGAACAGAGCTTTTGGTTGGGAGAACAGAACTTTCTATTCCACTTGTGGGAAGGCACCAGATAAATAATGCTCTTACGGTCGTTTCAGCGGTGGATATTCTTAGAGAGAAATATTTTAATATATCCGATGACCAGCTTATAGAAGGAATAGCGGCGGTACGTTTTCCCGCAAGGTTTGAGCTGTGCTCAAAAAGCCCAGTTGTAGTTCTCGACGGTGCTCATAATCCGCAGGCTGCTGCGGCTTTGGCAGAAAACATAAAAAACCTGCTGCCTCAAAAACGAACGCTTCTCTGTGGAATGATGCAGGATAAGGACTGCACTGCCGTAATGGATATTTTAGCGCCGCTATTTGAAAACATTATCATTGTTCCTATAAATAACCCAAGGGCCATAACACCTGAAGAACTTTCCTCTGCAGCGGGAAAACACTGTAAAGCAGTAACAGTGGCAGAAAGTGCCCAGAATGCTTTAGATGAGGCTTTGGCATCTCTTAACAGTGATGAGGCTCTTGTGGTTGCGGGTTCTCTCTACCTTGCAGCGGAGCTCCGTCCCACGCTTATGCGTTTTAAGGGCCATACAGAAGGGGATAAATAAATGCAAACCATAATAAATATTGCAAAGGGCATTTCTTATATTCCGGCAAGCGAATCGCCGCTTTCAGCAGATATTGGAATAATAAACGGTAAAGAGAATGTTTGGCTTTTTGATGTTGGAAACGGACCAAAAGCTCTTGGTATAATATCAGATATGAAGGGCCCAAGAAGCACAGTGATATCCCATTTTCACCCGGATCACATGGGCAATTTGGAAAAAGTGGACTTAAGTGAAATCTATCTCGGGAAAAACACCTATAACTATGCGAACTGTGGAAATGTTGTTTACAGTGATATTTACATTGATGATGGAGCAAAGCTTCACATTTTTCCGCTTCCATCAAGCCATGCAAAGGGTTCTATTGGCCTTGAGGTGAATAGGAGATATGCCTTTCTTGGGGATGGAACCTATGCCACCGTAAAGAGGGGGAAAGCATGCTATAATGCTTCTGTGCTCGAACAGGAGCTTGACGTGCTCAAAAACCTTGAGGCAAAGTATTTTTTACTGAGCCACGAAAAAAAGTTTATAAAAAGCAGGGATGAGGTAATTTCTGAACTTGAGAAGATATATTCTTTTCGTAACCCGAAAGAAAGTTATATTTTTCTTCCGGAGAAATGAGTAAATGAACATAGATATAGGGCTTTTTGGAGGAAAAACACAAAAAATTTTTCAAAGCCACAATAAAGGTACTAATATTTTCGTTGTTTAAAAACTATGGCAGCTTTTGGAAAACAAATTATTGTGGTACTAAGGAGTATATTTTATTTTCCCAATGAAAATTTGAATATGAAGGGAAAATGAAAATAGAAAAAATACAACGGAAAGGCTTTTTATTTGTGACTTTGAAAAGAACAGTGTTCCTTTTGTAATAGGCGTTTGGAACGCTTCTGAAAAGGGCGGTACTTTTCCAACCCCAGCAAAAAGATATGGACAAGTACATGGCTACCCTTGAGATATTTGGAATGACGAGGAACCGTTATTTCATTTCTGGGCTAAGGAATACTGGTGAAAGGGAGGGCACATGTAGTTTTAACATATTACAATAGGCTCGTCTGAGATATTATTTATTGCGCTTGTAAAAAATTCCAGGTGATGGGTTTTGCAACGGAAATGGTCAAAGGCATGTAAGCTGTGCCAAAGAGCACGGAAGAAAGCAACCGCCCGCATCAATAAAGAAAATCCCGGTTCCAACGCAATAATGAAGGAGTTTGGTTTTAAGGTGGTCGGAGGATTTTCTCACAAAAGAAAGGGATGGATTCTAACTACGGAATTGAGATCTGAAAGGAGGGGAATGTAAATGGATGAGGAACTTGGTTCAACCTCAGTTAGGGAACAACTTATAGTTGCGGGTATAGCGGAGCTTGAAGCTCACGGTATTGCTGATTTTTCGCTGAGAAGAGTTTCTTCCGCCTGCAACATATCATGTGCTGCGCCGTATAAGCATTTTAAAAACAGGGAAGAGCTTATAAACGCGATTTTTGAATATATAAAAAATCATATGAATTTGCTTCTTGACCAGGTAGCATCAGTTTACAAAGGGAATCCAAAGGAACAGCTTGTGGAAATTTGCATTGCATATATCCGCTTTTGTATAGCTAATCCCAATTTCCGTACAGTGCTTATGCTTTCAGGAGGGCATCTTCCGCTTGCAGAACGGGTCAAAAAACTTGTGCCGCTCTGTATTCCAAGCTTGCCGCAGCAGGAACAGGAGAATAGGGGTTATGTCATCCGTTTTGTTGCCTACGGAGCAGTGCTCATGCTTGAAAGCGGCGAGATAGAATACACCGAGCCCGTAATGCAGAGAATAAGAGAGAACATAAAAAGGGAACTTGAAGCCTGATAAAACAGTAAGGCGCGCCCGCCAAGCGGGCGCGCCTTTATAGCTGCGTTTTTAAGGATTTAATATTCGGCACCGCTCACCGCGCCGTCAACAGATTATTCTATGGGGTCGCAAAGGTACCAGCTTTCATTGGGGCCGCTCACGTAAACGGCAAAGGCGCCGTTTACAAAGGCATAGGGCTGGCCAAGGCAGGCTTCCTGGTTCATCTTGCCGTTTTCCGACGGAAGCCGGTTATAGGGAACAAGCGAGGTTACGGTTCCGGCTATCATGGAATCCTCCGGCGCGGTTATGACGTCTTCCGGGTTATACTGAAGCCAATAGAGGGTGCCCTCCGCCATGACGGAGGGCAGCGCGGTGTCGTTTTCGCCGCTGCCTGAGCTTTCGTCGGGGAGCAGAAACAGCGAAACAGCCAGCAAAAAAATCAGAATAAAAACCGCTTAAATAATTTTATTTTTTGACATTATTTAAGCCTTTCTGATAGAGAATACTTCTATGATGAGCCATGAAAATTTTAAAACATAATATTTTATTTTTTAATTACCATATTGTTGCACTCATTGTGATTTTGCATAGGTCGAGTTAACAATTTCTTTTTATCGCTTTTTGCAGGTCAAAAGTACTGTACCCAGCATCTTCAAACCTATAAAAAATATTACCACCAACAAAAATATAGTTATCAATTGCAAATGGACAATTATGATTGCCCTTATTGTAGTAATCACTATCGTTGTGTGAAAGCTCAACTTTATAATAAGTTTTATCTTTTCCAGTAAAAAAACTCGACTTACTTTTCTGAGAGCAGTTTAATGTTTTGCGGCACACAATTTCTCCTGAAGAAAATTGAAGAACATAAACATTAGGGGTACGGTGATAACCACGTTTGTATAAATAATAAAATGCGGCATCTTCCCATAAATATGCATGTATCGGGTTATCAATCATATCTTTGTCATGAGAATAAAGGCGTAAAGTTTTGGTATTACTTTTAGATAAAGCATTATCTAAAACTTTTTTAAGAGGGACTTTTTTGTCATCCATGGATTTATATAAAAGATTGATTTTATCTTTAAAACTTAAAATAAACGATTTGGCTTCAGCATCATTAAAATTGCTCAAATAACCTTTTATATAGTCAGTGGCGCCTGAATAACGTGCAAATGGATCAACGAATGAATGGTAGGAATTACGTACAAACTCTTCATATCTTTCTTCCACTTTTTTCTCGCTACTAAATGTATCTACTATGCATTTATAATAACCTTTGTCATAATCGTCATAAGCACCTAATGGCTCCTTACTCCAATAATTCTTGAATTCATTTTCTATAAGTAATTCCCATGCTCTTCTTGATTTTCCATTAGTTTTGTACACTATATCTTCACATATATTCCTGCAGGTATAACGGTCTTGTTTTTCGAGAGCTTTTTTTGCTTCTAAAATTTTAGCGTCCTCGTCTGTGCTTAAAACAGAAGTTAATATGTTATACTGATTATCAATATCTGAATTGTTCTTTCCACCGTAGATGTTTACAACATCGGCCTTAATATTGTTATTAATGTTATAGTTATTTATCGCTTTTTCTACAACAAACGCAAAACCGCAGTATTCACATATTGCTGCCTCTTTTGTGTTGTCAACACTTAAATTTGCTCCACAATTAGTACATTTTGCACTTACAAGCGGCATATAAGCTCCTACCCAAAATAAAAAATGCGTAGCCGAAGCTACGCATAAAAAACACATAGCTCCAATTGCTGCGACACAAGTTTTCGGCAAGTTACAAAGATATGCTGAAATAGAGCATGTATTTTTAACAAAAAATACACACCTTTGTAACTTGGAATATTTACTTGTGTCGCAGCTTAATTATATCAGCAATGGTGCCCAATATCAAGGAAAAAATAGTTTTCAGAGCAAATATCAGTAGCAAATGGAACAGGAGGAAGATGTCCAAAACACTATAAAAAAGAAACGCCCGGTTCCGTGTACACTTTTTGACGGAAACCGGGTGCTTTTAAGCGAAAATGAAGTTTTTATCAAATTGAATAGGCAAGAGGATTTTGGCAATAATTAACAAAAAGAGTTATCTAAAACGGTCTTTAAAGCCTAAAAATAGGCTAAATAAAAAAAATAGTGCCAAAACCTCTATAAAAAGGTTGACACCACTTGACTTTAGTAATATAATAATAAAATGTACCAAAATGGACACTTGTGCCAATTCAATAGATACTATACCACATATTCTGCAAAAAAGCAAGTGTTTTGGTCTAAAAAATAATGACGTAAATACGGATGAATGGAGTGAGCTATTTGGTCAATGTAAAACCTGTCAAGCTCGGGAAAAATGTCCGCATGAGTTTTTCCAAAATCAATGAGGTTCTTGATATGCCGAACCTTATTGAGGTTCAGAAAGACTCTTATAAGTGGTTCCTCGAGGAAGGATTACAGGAAGTGTTTCGGGATGTTTCGGCCATCTCGGACTATACAGGCAACCTTGTTTTGGACTTCATTGATTATCATATCGAAGATAAGCCCAAATATACCATTGAAGAGTGTAAAGAGCGCGACGTTACCTATGCGGCGCCCCTTAGGGTAAGGGCACGTCTTCAAAACAAAGAGACCGGGGAGATAAAAGAACAGGATATCTTTATGGGAGATTTCCCGATAATGACTCCTTCCGGAACTTTTGTTATCAACGGTGCGGAACGTGTTATTGTATCCCAGCTTGTTCGTTCGCCGGGAGTATATTTTTCAATGAGCTTTGACAAAACAGGCAAGAAGCTCTTTGCCAGCACGGTTATTCCTAACCGCGGCGCATGGCTTGAATACGAAAGCGATCTTAATGACGTTTTTGGCGTAAGAATAGATAAAAACAGAAAACTGCCCATAACAACTTTTATAAGATCCCTTGGCCTTGGAAGCGATGAACAGATCCTTGATTATTTTGGCGAGGAACCTATGCTTCTTGCGACTCTTGAAAAAGATAATACCAAATCAAGAGAAGAGGCCCTTCTTGAAGTTTACCGTAAACTTCGCCCGGGTGAGCCGCCTACAGTCGAAACCAGCGAACAGCACCTTCACAACCTTTTCTTTGATGCAAAAAGATACGATATTTCCCGTGTGGGCCGTTATAAATATAATAAGAAACTTGCCTTAGAGAGACGTGTTTCGGGCATGACCCTTGCAGATCCTGTTGCGGACCCGCTCACTGGCGAGGTCCTTTTCGAAGCCGGAGTGACGTTGACGAGGGAACAGAGCAGACTCCTTGACAAAAAAGGCGTTCATGAACTTTTTGTCAATGTAGAAGGCCACAGGGTAAAAGTTATTTCTAACAATATGGTCGACGCCGAAGATTTTGTCGACCTCACTAAAGAAGAACTTGAAAAGCTCTTCGTAAATGAGAAAGTCCGTTTCTCCGTTATTACTGATATTGCTGAAAAAGCTGGTGATGACAAGGAACTCCTTATTTCCCTCATAAAAGAGAACGTAGACGAACTTATTCCCAAGCATATCATCATTGATGACATTTTCTCCTCCATAAATTATATGTGCAACCTCTATTGGGGATTCGGAAGCACGGATGACATCGACCATTTGGGAAACAGACGAATTAGAAGCGTGGGCGAACTGCTTCAGAACCAGTTCAGAATCGGCTTTTCAAGAGTTGAGCGCGTCATTCGTGAGCGCATGACTATTCAGGCTCAGGACGCTGAGGCAATAACCCCTCAGGGTCTCGTAAATATCCGCCCAGTTGTTGCTGCAATCAAAGAGTTTTTTGGATCCTCTCCGCTTTCCCAGTTCATGGATCAAACAAACCCACTTGCAGAACTCACTCATAAACGTAGGCTTTCTGCTCTTGGCCCGGGCGGCCTTTCCCGTGACCGTGCAGGCTTCGAAGTTCGAGACGTACACTATAGCCATTATGGACGCATGTGCCCTATCGAAACGCCTGAAGGACCGAACATCGGACTTATTTCGTACCTTGCCACTTATGCGAAAATAAATAAATACGGCTTTATTGAGGCTCCATTTAGAAAAGTAGATAAAGCTACAGGCGTCGTTCTTGATGAAGTTGAGTATATGACTGCTGATACAGAGGATGATTTTATAGTTGCTCAGGCAAACACCCCTCTTGATGAAAATAATCGTTTTGCTGTGCAGAAAGTTACTTGCCGTTACAAAGATGAGTTCATTGAGGTTGACAGCAACAAAGTCGACTATATGGATGTTTCGCCTAAGATGGTTGTTTCCGTTGCAACAGCTATGATCCCATTCCTTGAAAACGACGATGCAAACCGCGCCCTTATGGGCTCTAACATGCAGCGGCAGGCGGTTCCGCTTCTTAAAACGGAAAGGCCTTATGTTGGAACAGGTATGGAGTATAAGGCTGCTGTTGACTCAGGCGTAACAGTCCTCTCAAAGAATGCTGGTACCGTTATTAAAGTTGATGCAGAAAAAATTGTGATCAAACGCGACAACGATGGCGGAATCGATGAATATAAGATCATTAAATTTCTTCGTTCCAACCAAGGTACCTGCGTGAATCAAAGGCCAATTGTTGAAAAAGGCGAGCATGTTGAGGCTCATCAGGTAATTGCAGATGGTCCGGCAACAAGTGATGGCGAGATATCCCTTGGCAAGAATATGCTTATTGGTTTTATGACCTGGGAAGGTTATAACTACGAGGAT
>CAZNVF010000076.1:5241-7356 GCA_964576395.1 uncultured Oscillospiraceae bacterium | reverse complement strand
TAGAAAACCTGCCTGTCCATGTCTTCGGCAAAGTTGTCGAGTGCCGCCAAAAATACTGAAAACAAAAAAACAGCCCGAAGGCTGCTTTTCATAAATAATTCTCTAAAACCGTAAGGTCAATATCATAAACTTTTTTGTTTTTTTCAAAAGGCATTTTTCTAACTATTCCCGGGTGTTTCGAGTTTATGGAGTTTATCATGTTATATACTGTCGACGGTTTTTTCGGAATACTATCACATATTTCCAAAACCGTAAACCCTCTGTAATAGAAAAGCGATCCGATAAGAAGGAACTCTGAAAGCTTCTTTTCTTCAGCCGAAAGCGAAAGCTTCTCCAAAGCTTCCTCAAATTGCTTAAATGTTGTCTTTTTATACTCAAGGTCTTTTTTTAGTTCTTTAATATCCTCATAAACAAATTCCAAAAACTGAATCACAAAACCGGTAAGCTCGCCCATGTTTTTCGGGTCGTTTGCCGTTTCAAAACTTTCATAATATTTTTTTAAATTTTCTTTTATTTTATATGAAAGCCTGTATGAAACTAAATAGTTAAGGTTTTCTGAAAGGGAATATCCGCTTATAAACCTCCCCATCCTGCCGTTCCCGTCATAAAAAGGGTGAATATATTCAAACATATAGTGGAATACCGGTATCGAAATATAATAATTCAGTTCCCTATCGTTTAAAACCGAAAGTGCCTTGGTCATATAATCTATAATTTTTCTTTCGGGGTATACTCCGCTGTGAATAACTTTATCCGTGGCTTTTGTGATAACATTTGGGCCTTTTCTGAAAATTACTCCGTCCGGAATATTTTTTGGGTTCGTCTTTATAACTTCATCAAGAACAATTTCATCGTAAAGGTCTCTTATGTCCTGGCAGTTTGAAAGCTCTATTTTCTTTCCCGACATAAATCTAAGATATTTATTTATAAGGCCGTTCATTCTTCCCGAAAAATCTTTTTTGCGGATTTTTTCAATGGTATCTGCAATTTCTTTGCGTGTGCTGTTAACCTGTTCTATCTCATTTGTTTGCTGAATTTCTAAAACAAGCGACTGAATGGCATATTGTCCAAGCGCCATTTTCGGCAAACCATTCGAAATAGTTTCGCTAAGCTGTTTGTCAATGGCCTGTATCTTTGTAACTAAATCCAGAATTTCAGAATTTACAAGAACAAAGGCTTTGTTTTTGCCTATCTCAAAATCAAAATGGATCGCAGCTTCACTCTCAACTCTCAATCTATAAATATTTTCATAGTTCTTTTTATCCGTGTAATATATTTTTTTAAGCGAAACATACTTCATTTTAACACCTCCTTAGGCACTATTACCATAATACCACTGTTTTATAAAAAGTAAAGGCATTTTTAGCGTTTAACTCTCCAATTTTACCGCATTTTTAGAAAGTAAAGGCCTTTTTGGTGTTTAACTCTCTAATTTTACCGTGTTTTTTAGCAATATCAAAACAAAAACACCCGCTCCGAGCCGAAACCTCGAAGCGGGTAAAAAAGCGGTTTACTCAATATTAAGTTGTTTCTTTAGGGAACTTTGAAGCGCTGCGCTGAAATTTATATTGTTCCTTTCCGCCATATCATTAAGCCACGAAGGAATAGTAAGCGTTTTCTTTACCGCTTTATTGTCAAATCGCTTTCTATATTCCAAAGTATCGCAGGAAATCAAAGACACAAACTCGTTTTCCTCCGTCTTTACTTTCCTAATGTCGGTGGCTTTCGGAATTTCAACGCCGCTTTCCTCCATATCGTAGAGCATAAGGCAAAGAGCGTCCTCCGCCATCAAAATGGCCTCCTCAATTCCAAGCCCGGAAGTGCAGCACCCTTCAATGTCATCAAACCTGACAGAGTAATAGTTGTCTTCCTCCACCGTAAAAATCGCCGGGTATACATATTTCATAATAAAATCTCCTTCACATATTATAAATGCCAGCTAAGCTGCTCCATTAATAGTTATCCGGTTATATGGGGCTTTATTCAAGCCCCGCAACCTTCTTAATGTTTTTTTACTAAACCAAATCTCATGGTTTGTTCCTTCTCTGACAAATTCACATCCTGATTTTTTTAAAAGTTTCTTTAGTTCACTGTAAGTCATCGGCCCTTTTCCAC
>CAZNVF010000076.1:0-5141 GCA_964576395.1 uncultured Oscillospiraceae bacterium | reverse complement strand
CCTGATTTTTTTAAAAGTTTCTTTAGTTCACTGTAAGTCATCGGCCCTTTTCCACTTTCTTTGCTTTGTTAATATTATTATAGCACGTATCAACACGTATGTCAATATGTTTCACGGCTTTATACGTGTAAATACGTAAATTAAAAAATACCCGCTCCGAGCCGAAACCTCGAAGCGGGCGCACAGAAAACCTTATACACACAAAGGGCGTATTCTGCCCTTTTATTATAGAAATTAATAGGAGGTTTGTCAATAATGAAAGTGCCAAAGGCAAGAAAACTTCCAAGCGGGGCCTATAACATTCAGCTTCGCTTAGGAAATAATTCTGTTTCCGTCACAGAGCCCACCGAAAGGGCCTGCATCAGAAAAGCCGAGCTCATAAAAGCCGAACACAAAAACGGAATAAAGCTTCATCAAACAGGGCATATAACTCTTTCGGAAGCTATAGATAAATACATTTCCGAACGTTCCAATGTTTTGTCGCCTTCCACCATTCGCGGCTATAGGGCAATTCAACACAATCGTTTTAAATCAGTTATGGAAAAAGATATATGTTCAAATATCAACTGGCAAAAAGTTGTAAACAATGAAGCAAAACTCTGTTCAGCTAAAACTTTAAAAAACGCCTTTTTGTTCATCTCTTCCGTCCTCAAAGATAACGATATAAAAATTGACACCGTTCGTTTGCCCCAAATTGTTCCGGCGGATAAAGCCTGGCTTCAGCCGGAGCAAATACCAGTATTTTTAAAAGCTATCGAAGGAAGCGATATAGAGCTTTTCGCTCTTCTTGCCCTGCACGGCCTGCGCCGCTCTGAAATATTGGCCCTTACAAAAGACAGCTTTGACCTTGAAAAGAATATTATCAAAGTATCAGGCGCAGTTGTTCAAAACGAGAACAACGAGTTTGTTAAGAAAAAAGAAAATAAAAATTTTTCTTCAAATAGAGTAGTCCCTATTATGATGCCCCGCTTAGTTTCTTTGCTGAAAGAAATAAAAAACGGAAGCTGTGAAATAACAACATGTCACCCAAACACCGTTTGTGAAAAGATAAAGCATGTCTGTGTAAAAAACGATTTGCCACTTGTAGGCGTCCACGGGCTTCGCCACAGCTTCGCTTCCCTTGCTTATCATCTTGGCTGGTCCGAAAAGGAAACAATGAAAGTAGGCGGCTGGTCCGATAATGCCACCATGCGAAAAATTTATACTCACCTTGCCGAAAGCGACCGGCTTATGGCGGTAAATAACATGAGCAATTTTTATAAAAATGCTAACGAAAATGCTAACGGAATTAAAAATATCGCATTATAACAACATTTTTTGAACTCATAGTGTGGGTTCGAGTCCCACCGCCGGCACCAAAACAATATAATCCGAACCAAATCTTCCCTGTGGGAGATAGGTTCGGATTTATTGTTTTCTTTGGCAAGTTTGTGAAGACCCATTTCCGAAACAGTGTAATTAAATGGCCAGAATCAAACCCCGTGGGCCAAGAAAGAAAAAGCAGAATAAGATTTAGGAAAACACTGTTATGGATAAAGTTATTTCTTGTGCGTTTAATATTAATACTGCCTTTTAAATATTTACCGGTATAGGTTTTCCCGGTAAAATTTCATTTTCTGTAACTTCACAGTCAATAGCATATATCTCCACGCCTGCGGCCTTTGCCGTAGCAAGTGCATTTGCAAAATGCGGGTCTGTAGCAGCGTTCGGCGCAAATGAATTTATACCCTTCATCGCTATTACAAAAAGCACCGCTGTTCGAAAGCCTTCCGCTTTTGCTGCTGCAAGTTCATTAAGGTGCTTTGCGCCGCGCTCAGTTGGTGCATCAGGAAAGCGTGCTTCACCCTCACAGTTAAGCGTGACGCCTTTGACTTCAAGAAAAATTTTATCGTCCGGCGTCTCTATATAAAAGTCAAAACGGCTATTTCCATAAAAGGTCTCTGGGCGAACAAGCGTATTGCCCGGAAACAAAATGTTTATATATTCTTTTGCGACCTTATTTGGTGCAAGGCTGTCAATATTGACTATTTTCCCCTCATGTCGCACCGCTACAAGGTCAAATTTAGTTTTTCTATCAGTTCTTTTGCTTTCTGAAAGAAAAAGTTCCGCCCCTGGGGTCAGAAGTTCTCTCATTCTACCGGTATTCATTACATGGCAGATTTTCTCCTCGCCGCTAATTTCCACATGAGCTATAAAGCGGTTAGGGCGGGAAATAAATTTTCCGCAAACTATGTTTTCATACCTCATAAAGTTCCCCCTGTATCACATTATCGCGATTAAAAGCAGTTTTTATCTCATTGAGCACGCGCTTTTTATCTGCTGACCAAAGTGGCGCAAGAAGGTACTTTTTATCGCCATCGCCCGTAAGCCGATGTATTGTCATTTTCGGTGGAAGCACGCGAATGCAATCTTCTAAAATTGAAATATATTTTTCCATGCTCAAAGTCTCAAATTTGCCCGCACGCCAGTCGTGCTCAAGGTCTGTACCTTTGAGCACGTGTAAAAGCTGAAGCTTTATTCCGTCCGCCCCGCTCTTGCCAATATATTTTGCCGTTTCACAGATCATTTCCGGCGTTTCACCGGGAAGGCCGATTATCATATGAACCACAACATAAATTCCAACGGATTTTAACCGAAAAACTACATCGTCATATACCGAAACGGGGTACCCACGCCGAATATATTCCGCTGTTTTTTCATGTATAGTTTGAAGCCCAAGTTCCACCCATATCGGTTTTATTTTATTGAGCCTTGAAAGAAGCTCAACCGTTTTATCTTGCAGGCAGTCCGGCCTTGTTCCAATGGAAACGGCCACAATATCCGGATGAAAAGCTGCCTCTTGAAAAAGTTCCTCTAGTTTATTCAAAGGACCATAGGTGTTTGTGTAGCTTTGAAAATATGCAATATATTTTCCACCGTGATTTTTCTTTTCAACATACACTTTTGCACTTTCTATTTGTTCCGTTACGCTTCTGTATTTCCTTTCAGCAAAACTGCCGCTTCCGCCAAGGCAAAAAATGCAGCCCTTTGTCCCAAGTGTTCCGTCCCTGTTAGGACATGTGAAGCCGCCATCCAGCGCAAGTTTATATACCTTTTCGCCGAATTTTTCTCTAAGTTCGTTATTTAAAGAACGGTAGTACATTGGGCGGCCCCTTTCCTTTTTTATTTAAGTGAATCTAACGAAGCGACCTTATCATCTACGGCCAAAAATTTTTTAACAAGCGTGTCAATATCAAACAAATTCCATGGGTATTCACTTGGTGGTAGAGAAAAAACGTCTATTTTTATTCCTGTTAGTGGGTGAATGAAAACAAGGTGAACGCTCCAAAGGGCCGTTTCACAGCGGTTGCTTTTGCTACCATATTTACCATCGCCAATGAGTGGCATTTTTCGTGAAGCAAACTGCACCCTAATTTGATGAGTGCGCCCTGTGTGAAGCCTTACAAGCACCAATGATATTTTTTTGTGTTCGGGGGTTTCTTTCGTGCTCAAAACTGTATATTCAAGTGAAGCCTTTTTTACTCCTTTGCGTTCACGCTTTACAACAAATGTTTTATTCTTTGTGGAATCCTTAAAAAGGAGATCCTCAAAAGTGCCCCTTTTTGTTTTGGGTTCTCCATTTATTACAGCAAGATATTCCTTTATAAATTCTCTTTTTTGTATCTGCTCTGAAAGTTTTCCTGTTGCAGCAGTACTTTTGGAAAGCACCATTGCGCCTCCAGTATTTCTATCAAGTCTATGAACAAGAAAACAGCTGCCGCCTGTGTGGGTTTTTATAAGGTCAAGCATACTTTTCTCGCCCACCGATGGCTCGGATAATACGTTTACCGGCTTTTCCGCAACGACAAGAAATTTGTCTTCATAGAGTATCTTCATATTTTAAACTCCGTAAAAGTTTTTCAACAATGACCAGTGCATAAAAACTTTTTGGGTAAAAATGTTTTATTACAAAATCCCTTGCAAAGTCATACGCAACAATTGTATAATATAAAATAATATAAACAGGTATTTTAGAATTGGGAGGGCGTTTTATGGAACCTTCTGTAAATGCTGCTCTTGTCAACCCTGAAGACAGAGAAGAATATTACAAAACCCTTGGGCTTACTAAAAAAATAGAATCAAGAAAAATTATTCTTGTTGGTCGTTCCCGGTGTGGAAAGACTACGCTCATTCGCCGTCTGCATAACCTTGATATGACTTATCACAAAACCCAATCCATTGAGGCATGGTCCGATGCTATAGATACTCCCGGCGAATACACTGATACCCCCTTTTTCAGCCGTGGGGCAGCAATTACTCCTGCATACGATGCCGACATAGTCTGTTTCTGCCACGACTGTGGGAACGATATTTGCCGTTTGCCGCAAATGTTTTCAATGTCATTTGCCCGCCCCGTTATAGGTATCGTTACAAAAGCGGATACTGACGATACTCCAACAGAGCAGGCTGTAACTTTCCTTGAAAATGCAGGCGCGCGCCATATAGTTATCACAAGCTCTCTTACCGGGCGTGGGATCGAAGAACTTATAGACCTTATTAATACCATTGATTTAAATGACTATTAACTACATATTTTAAAGCGGTACCGTCTTTTAGCCGGTACCGCTTTTTATTGCTATACCGTGGTGGTCATTATATCAATAAAAATAGTTTTTCACTATGTTTTTATTGATTATATATAAAGAAATTATCTTATAAGCATTTGTAAGTGTTTATAGAAAATGCTTACAAGGGCCTGAAATCAAGACTTTTTCGCATATTTTCGATTATTGCTTCATATCTCTGGTTTGTTCCGTTGGGCACCATTTTAGCGCCATAAATAAGACGATATAGACATAAACCTGACAAGGCAAAGGTAATATTTATTCCCCAAAAATGTTCTTTAACTGCGTAACATTTCCAAGCAAACTTGCTCTCTGTTCGGATTATCCTTTTCCTTCCATTCCTTTACGAGAAGCTCCGTAACAAGCATAGGAAAGGGGTACCCTTTCCATAAAAATCACTTGTTTCCGTCTATGAGAGTAAAAGTAATTTTTGCTTATTGAGAATGCCCCAGCCCCTGACACAAAATGTAATTGTTAGTCTAGTAATCCTTCAGATACCAGTAGTTCAATAACTCTAGCCTCTCGTTCAAACATCAT
>CAZNVF010000075.1:0-7470 GCA_964576395.1 uncultured Oscillospiraceae bacterium | reverse complement strand
AAAAGGGCTAAATGCGGTTTCCCCCTGCACCCCTTTCCGTGTCCGTGTCTTTTTCTTTATCTGTATTTGTATCTGTATCGGCTTTTTTCGGTTGTTTCGGTTATTCCGGTTTTAGAGTATAAAAATCCCCCGTTATATAGAAAAGCGGTATTTCTTAACCTATAATTAGAGAATAGCAAAGATGATTTGCTAATTATTTGCTTTTCGTTTGCTTTTGGATTTGCTTGCCATTTGCCATAGCCCCGTAATAGCTATCTTCAAATTGGATTTCTGCCTCTTGCCATACTGGAAGGAATGTTTATTAATTAAGGGAACGCTGAATTTATTCAGCCTGTGTTGCAGAATTTATATAAATAAAGCATTAAATGACCATATGGAATTTTTGAGACCCAGCTTTTGTTCAGCTTAAATTTATTTTTTATCGGTAAGACCGAGAAAATAATCTGCTGAAACGTTATAAAGCTTGCAAAGGGTAACAAGGTGGCGTATAGGAAGCTCGTTAGCTCCCCTTTCGTACCTTGCATACATAGTTTGAGAAGTGCCTAAAACCTCAGCAACTTCCCTCTGAAGAAGGTCACGATCTTCTCTTAAATCTCTCATTCGCTTTAAATATTTAGTTTCCATAATCAAACGGTCACTACCTTGGCCAATTTTTTACATTATATCATAGTAAAAATATTTACTCTTGACTTTAGTAAACATTTGTACTACAATATATGTACACCAAGCGTAGAAGGAGATATTATGGAAAATTTTATTTGTATGATATTCGTTATTATTGTGCTACTTTTCAGCGCGTTGCCAAGTACCGGATATAGTGCTGAAGTTCAAATACCATTTCCTAAAAGTGAAACATTTGCCCGCCTTGACGGCGGTAAAACTTCAGTCACTCAAAATGGTTTTTCACTTTGCTTTTCAGATGCAGAAACTGGCGAAACAAGTGAAATATTTTTAAAAAGCAATATAATTAAAAAACCGGGTAAATGCAGCTTTTCAAACAAATTTATATTTTTTCCCGGCGAAAGGGCTGTGGTTGCGTTTGATGAACAAGGCACAACCATTTCAGGCTGTTGCCTTTATAACCGTGATGGCGATCTTTTAAAAGAATTTTTGCCTAATGAAACTACTATTAAGCATATTTTGCCCATAGAAGGTACGTTTTTTATAGGGGATAGACTTATTTTGATAAGAACCTCAAAACAAGAACTAATTTATAACATACATACTGACGAAATAAAAAGCACCCAAAAGGGTGCTTTTTATTATCCATTTTCGGTCCAGGTTTTGCTGTTGCCTGAAAGCATATTCTTTCGGCGGTTCTTTATAGCTTCAGACTTTGCCTCTATATCGCCGGCACGAATGAGCGCCCGTTTTGTTAGCATTGGACCGACTAACTCATAAACGAGAATGGCAAACAGCACTACATTACGTATGATTTCTCCGTCGCTACCGCCGAGGGTAGAAGCGGTGACACACATTCCAAGGGCGACGCCTGCCTGAGGAAACAGTGCTATGCCCAGATTTTTGGTCACTTTTTCATTTTGTTTCATAATGCGGCAGCCGCCATAGGCACCAAAATATTTTCCAATGGCACGTACAACCACATATATAATACCTACTGCTACAACGCCAATGTCACTAAAAACAGAAAGCTCAAGTTCGGCACCGCTTATAACAAAGAAAAACACAAAAAGCGGCGCTGTCCAGCGGTCAGCGCGCTCCATAAGATCGAAAGAAAGCGGGCAAAGATTACAGAATACTGTTCCCAGCATCATGCACACAAGCAAAGAGCTAAAAGAAATAGTAAGAGCACCGGCCTTAAATTCCAGAGAAGAAAGCGCTACCGTTAAAAAAACAAATCCAATGGTAAGAGAAAGACGGTTTGAGTTAGATAGGAACTGCTTTTCGAGAAAAGTGAGCACGGCCCCGAGTAGGGCCCCGAGCACCAGTGAAAATACAATTTCAAGCAGAGGATCAATAAGTACTGATATCATATTCACTGTTCCGCTGCTCAGCGCTTTAGCTATGCCAAAACTTATGGCAAAAACAACAAGGCCCACGGCGTCATCAAGGGCCACAATGGGAAGAAGAAGGTCAGTAAGCTCACCCTTTGCTTTGTATTGGCGAACTACCATAAGAGTTGCCGCAGGGGCTGTTGCTGTGGCGATGGCTCCAAGGGTGATCGCGGCGGAAATAGATAGCTTATCTGGCATAGCGAAATGCACGGCAATTAACACTACATCGGTTATAATCGCTGTGGCCAAAGCCTGCAAAACGCCAATTACAGCGGCGGCTTTTCCGGTCTTTTTTAGGTCGTCAAGGCGAAATTCATTGCCAATGGCAAAAGCAATGAAGCCAAGGGCCATATTTGAAACAGGAGATAGGGCTGAAACGTCAGCATACGAATTAAAACCAAACCCAGGAACACCCAAAGCGCCTAAAAGATATGGTCCTATGAGCACACCGGTTACAAGGTATGCTGTTACATCAGGAAGATGCAGTGGCTTTATGAGTCTTGTCATCATAAGCCCTGCAATTATTGCAATAGCAACCGAAAGCAATTCTTTCATAATGATTACCTCAAACTATATATTTTTGCACAAAATATAAATATATTCTTTCTGAATGAATAAATCAATAACATTCCAAAATTTATTTTGAATACTTTTGCCCATAATTTTCAAGAATTTTATCTTTAATATTTGAAAAACTGTTGACAATCCCAAATTTGCTTGATATAATAATCCACAAGCCGTTAAGGCCATTGAAAAAAGAATACTTAAATTGTTTTTGGCTTTGCCATAAACAATGGTAGAGGCGCGAAAGCTATTAGTATTGTAGGGCTTATCGGGGCAGGCTCCCCGCTCTGCAAGAAAGGAACTTTCGCCGAAGCGTCGGGAAGGGCCTACGTTTTCCGGTTGCTGGGTCGCAGGAGAATATTCTGCGGACTGTCACTTCGGTGGAGAGCTATCATTGGTTTAAGAGGGTTGGAATGTTTTTAACCTGAAAACATTTTATTATGAATGTTACCATGAGTCTTCTCCGAAAGTATTCATGGTTTTTTTGTTGCCAAAAAGGCAGCGGGAACCAAAACAAAATCATGAATTATTTTGGAAAGAAGGAAACTAACAATGACAAAAAGAATTATCGCACTTGTACTTGCACTTTTAATGTGCCTCGGTTTTACCGCCTGCAGCAGTGACAGTGATGAAAAAAGCAATACCCTCCGTGTTGCAATGGAGTGCTCTTATGCGCCATATAACTGGACCCAAGGAGACGATTCCAACGGAGCTGTTCCAATATCTGGAAGCAATTCCTATGCATATGGCTATGATGTAATGTGGGCAAAGCTTATTGCGGAGAGTATGGGCAAAGAACTTGAGATTGTAAAGCTTGACTGGGATTCTCTTGTTCCCGCTATAGTTTCGGGGGATGTCGACCTTGTTATTGCAGGCCAGTCCATTACTTCCGAGCGCCTTGAAAAGGTCGATTTTTCCGACCCATATTATTACGCTTCTATCGTAACACTTGTAAAGGCTGATTCCCCTTATGCCTCAGCGACTGGTGTTGCTGACCTAGCAGGTGCTACCTGTACATCACAAATAAGCACTGTATGGTACGACGTGTGCCTTGGCCAGATAGAGAATGCCAATATCCTTCCCGCACAGGAAACCGCTCCAGCAATGCTTGTCGCTCTTGATGCCGGAACGGTTGACCTTGTTGTCACCGATATGCCAACTGCAATGGCCGCCCTTATGGTTTATGATGACTTTGTGCTTCTCGACTTTACCGATGGAGATGATAACTTCGAAGTATCTGAAGAGGAGATAAACATCGGTATATCCCTTAAAAAAGGCAACACTGAGCTTCTTGAAGCTGTAAACGCAGTTTTAGCAGAGTACACTGTTGAAGATTATGAAAGAATGATGCAGGAGGCCATTGCCGTACAGCCTCTCAGCGAATAATTCAAGTTTTTATTAAGGAGATAAAATGGCTGAATTTATTGAAGGCATTATAAAATGCTGGCAAGGTTACGGCCCGGCATATTTTGAGGGCGCACGCAACACAATAATAATTTCCCTTGTGGGAACTATAATAGGCTGTATAATAGGATTTGCAGTAGGTATCGTACAGACGATACCTACCTCTAAAAATGACCCGGTGTGGAAAAGAGCTATTCTCTATATAATAAAGGCTATTCTTAAAATTTATGTAGAAGTTTTCCGCGGCACCCCAATGATAGTGCAGTCAGTATTTATATATTTTGGTGCAATAATGGTTTTTGATATCCATATGAATATGTGGTTTGCGGCGTTCTTTATCGTTTCAATAAACACTGGAGCATATATGGCAGAAACAGTCCGTGGGGGAATTCTTTCCATCGACCCGGGTCAGACCGAAGGAGCAAAGGCCATTGGTATGACTCATTTCCAGACCATGATGAACGTAATTATTCCCCAGGCTTTCCGCAATATTATTCCCCAGATAGGCAACAACCTTATAATTAATATTAAAGATACTTCCGTTCTTTCCGTCATCAGCGTAACGGATCTTTTCTTTACACATAAGAGTGTTGCCGGGGCGCTATATATGTATTTTGAATCGGCAACTATCACAATGGCCATTTATCTCACACTTACGGTCACGGCGTCTTTACTGCTTCGTCTTTTGGAAAATAAGCTCGATGGCGACGACAACTATGACCTTGCTACTACTGACACTCTTGCATATACCAGCGGAATGCTCTCTTACCATGAAAAGAATACTTGCGCTCAAAATGGAGAGGAGGCATTCAAATGAGTGAGAATATAATTGAAGTATGCCACCTTGGAAAAAGCTTTGGAAAGCATGAAGTCCTTTCTGACATAGATTTTTCCGTAAAGAGCGGTGACGTTGTAACAATAATCGGTTCCTCCGGAAGCGGAAAATCCACCCTTCTTCGCTGCATAAATCTGCTTGAGACGCCATCGTCCGGAAAAATACTTTTCCATGGAAAAGATATTTCCGAAAAAGGCTTTTCTATCGCGTCTTACCGGGCAAAAGTAGGCATGGTTTTTCAAAGTTTTAATCTGTTTTCCAATATGACGGTGCTCAAAAACTGTATGGTAGGACGGCAAAAGGTGCTCAAAAAGAGTAAAGCCGAGGCGGAAGAGACGGCCAAAATGTATCTTGAAAAAGTGGGGATGCTGCCTTACATAAATGCAAAACCAAAACAGCTTTCAGGTGGCCAAAAGCAGCGTGTTGCTATTGCAAGGGCCCTTGCAATGGAGCCGGAAGTACTGCTTTTTGACGAACCCACTTCCGCCCTAGACCCACAAATGGTGGGCGAAGTTCTTACTGTAATGCGTAAGCTTGCCCGGGAGGGACTTACTATGATAGTGGTAACACATGAAATGGCTTTTGCCAGGGACGTTTCAAACCACGTAATTTTTATGAAAGATGGAGTCATCTGTGAAGAAGGAACCCCGGAAAACATATTTGTGAATCCGCAAAGAGATGAAACTAAAGATTTCCTTGCAAGATTTATAAACTGATAAAAGCGTCCTTTTGGACGCTTTTTATTTTATGATATTATTCCAATAAACTATAAAGGATTATTTTTCACTTTGATAAACTTTGAATTTGTGATATACTTAAAAAAATTCTTTTACGGAGGAGAGCAATGACATTTATAAGGCAATGGCAGAGGCCGTTAGAACTTGACCGCCCAACATGGGATATGATAAAGTTCAATAACATATATACAGATAGCAGGAAAGATTTTCGCTGGAGGTTTTGCCCTGATATTGCGGAAAACGTCTTAACAGTGTCGGTTTATACAACAAAATGTTTTGAATGTGCCGATGATGTTCAAAGCGCGGATTTCCCCCTTACGGAGGAGGGCTTTAAGGAATCTAAGAAATGGATAGAATCTAAATTCAGGGAATTTGTTGCCGCGAACCCAAACAGATATTGATCGGATTGGAGGGAAAAAATGCCAATCAAAAAATATATTTACGTAGTGTTCACTTCCACACCGTATAAAACAGGCATATTTATAAGGGCCGTGACGAGCTATCCATATAATCATGTTTCGGTTTCTATGGATCCGGAAATAAAAACGCTCTACTCCTATTCTAGGCATTATAAAAGCGCACCTTTTTATGGTGGCTTTGTAAGAGAATCGATTCTGCGTTACAAAAACGACGGAAAAACTGCACTTATAAAAGTTTGTGCCATACCAGTAACGGAAAAGCGATTTGAAAAAGCAAAAAAATATTTAGAATATCTTGAAAAGAACTCAAACGACCTTGTTTATAATATGTTTTCGGCGGTGCTTTTCCCTTTCAAAAAAGAGATAAAAATAAATAACTCATTTACTTGTGTGGCATTTGCATTGCATTTTATTAAAAAGTTTGCGTTTCTTCCATATATTAATAAAAACAAGTTCTGTTCTATTAAAAGTCTTGCTGCAAGCCTTGAAAAATTTACGATCTATGAAGGCTCAGCCGAAAAGTTTATTGTGGGAGCCGACTGGAATGGCGACACATTTCCAGAAGAAAAGGGACGCTGGTTTGCGATAAAAAAGACAGCTGGAAACAACATAAGACTGGTAGAGAAGCTGATCAGTGGTAAGTGAAATCTTTAACAAAAAATGTTTATGTTAAATTTTTAATTATAGTATTTTATGTCAGAGGATAGAATATTTTATTTAAAAACCAAAAAAATAGTTTTCACGGTAATTAAATTTTATTTCATTGCGGATTACTATGAATTAAATTTTGGTTATTTATTTAACGAAATGTCTTAAAAACTCTTTACTTTTGAGCTTTTTAAGAATATAATTTAACATAAAGGCAAACATGGTTCAATTGAAGTTTTATTATACCTTTAAGGAGGAAACGGCTAATGGCACATTTAAGCGAAGCTGCTGTCGCGAAAATAAATGAGATATGCGACCGGTATGCTTCCAAAAAAACCCCGCTGATCATGATTCTCAGTGATATTCAAAAAGAATATGGCTACATACCGCTTGAGGTTCAGGAGATAGTTTCTCAAAGAACCGGTATCTCTGTTGCGGAAATTTATGGAGTAGTTACTTTTTATTCGTTTTTTTCTCTTAAACCAAATGGAAAATATGTTATTGGTTGTTGCCTCGGAACAGCATGCTATGTAAAAGGTGCTCAACAGGTAGTTGATAAATTTTCTGAAATTCTTGGTATTAAGCCGGGTGAAACCACTGAAGATGGACTTTTTACCATTGACGCTCTACGTTGCATAGGTGCCTGTGCCATAGCTCCTGCCGTTACGATTAATGGGAAAATTTACCCACATGTTGCAATAAACGATGTTCCTAAGATCGTAGAGGAATATAGAGCTCTTGGAGGTGCTGAAGCATGATAAAAACTGTTGACGAGCTTAAAGCAAGAGCCGCAGTATGTAAAGAACTGCTGGATACGAAATTTACTGGGTCCGACGGTAAAACCTATC
>CAZNVF010000074.1:0-7612 GCA_964576395.1 uncultured Oscillospiraceae bacterium | reverse complement strand
TAGACTCAATTTCTTCAGGGGTGGACCACTCTACAGAGGAAGTCTCAACAGAGCTGTAGTAGCTGTGAGAAGCATACGCAAGGTTATAAACCTCTTCTTCAGTCATGCCGGTGAACCAATAAAGAACCCAAGGATATGCAACAGAAGCGGACTCGTGATCATAAACGAGGTCGTACATGGTGCGCATTTTGGTTGCAAATTCAGCCCACTGGGGATCTGCCTGGATCTCAGCCTGACCATCTGCGTCAAGGCCTTCAGCAGTGAAAGGACCATAGGTCTCATAAAGATAGGTATATGCAGAAGAGATATCTGAAATCCAGTCATTATAAGAGCCGTTGCCGTATCCAAGGTCAGAAAGGTCGGTGTCAAGGTTGCCGTCGTCAAGACCAATGTCGGTTGCAAGAACGTCAGGAAGCTGTTCCGGAGTAATTGCAAAGGTCATAGTCTGAAGCTGATAGACAGCAAGCTGCTCTTCAACATCGAAGATGGAGCAGGTGTTATCAAAGTCAAATACTACATAGGATTTGCCTTCGGCATAATTTTCAGAAGTATTTCCATAGAGATCCATGAAGTCGTTGACAGCCTGTTTTACGAAAGGCTCCCAATCGTCACGCTCTACGTGAACAGCTTCTACAGTCTCATTATCATCACTTTGGGAATTTTCAATTTCGCTGTTAGAGCTGTTTTCCTCTTCCTCAGATTCGTTATTGCATGCCGCAAAAGAGAGCACCATAACGAGCGCGAGGAGAAATGCAAGAATTTTTTTCATAATTACACTCCTTAACAATTATTGTGTTTTCATACATTCCTTTTTGCAAAATTAAAGTAAATATTTTACTCCAACTTTACACACCCATTATATTATTCAGCAATCTAAAAGTCAATAGTTATAACAGAATTGTAACCAAAATTGTTGTTTGCTTGCAGGATTATTTTCAAAAATAAAAAAATAATAAACGAAATATCGCCAAATTTTGTGCAAATAATAAGATTTAATGATTTAATCTATTAAAGTGCGTGATATATGTAAAATTCTTAAAATATTACTTGCAGAAACGGAACACTATATGCCCGCCAAATACTGAATAGTCAAGCCCGCTTATTTTAGAGGATACCGCAAAATATGAAGTTTCGTAAAAAAGCGGAAGAGCAGGCATAGCCTGAAGAAGCATTTGCTCGGCGACAGCGTAACCCTCCGCCATTTTGTCGTAATCTTCCATGTGGTTTGCAAAGCTGACAGCAAGGTTAAAATTTTCGCTGTAAAATCCGGTAAAGTTATCGGCATCAGTAAAAAGTGAAAAAACGGCATTTGGATTATCGTATTGTGGAGTGATGGAGGTCAAAGCCAAGTCGTAATTACCCAACGCAAGCGCGGAAGAAAGCTCGTCGTATGAAACAGGAATGAGGTTTATAAATACTGCAAGGTTGTCCTGTACGCTTTTTTGAACAAAACCCATGGCCGGGATGAATTCTTCAGTACAAATCATTGTCAGCGTTGGAAGTTTTGAAAGCTCAAGTTCCTCAAGGCCAAGTTTGAAGAGTTCAGCCCCAAGCTTTGGGTCAAATTCAAACCCGGCGAAGTTTTCGCCGACGGTTTCGCGGTAGCATTTACCGTTGAGTGTCACGGCCTCGGGAATATAAGCATTGGCAATGCGAAAATTTGCATTTATTTTATCCTTGAGCATGCTCTTGTCTATAGAGTAGGCTATGGCTTTTCGAATGTTGTCATTAGAAAGTACCTCGTTTCTTGTATTGAAAGACAGGGTCCAAACAGTATTTTCACTTTCGCGTATAGTGAAATCATCTTCTGGAAGTTTGGCGCTGTCAGAAAAGTTTATGACTGCCGCGTCAACAGTTTCGTCAAGAAGGCGCGATATAGCCTCTGATTTGGGATCGTCCTTTACAAAAAGGTAGATATTCTCATACCTTTCATTGGCAATAGGGCTATATTCATTTGGCGAAAGAACATAGCTGTAATTGTTTATGCGGCGAACATAGTATGCGCCGTTAAATAGCGTATAGGCAAGGCCAAGACCATAGCGGCCCTTTGTGTCGCTGAAAAATTGACGGTTGCAGGGCATTGCAGCAGAGGTGGTCAAAAGGCTGGGAAATAGTGGGTCAGCATTTTGAAGGGTTATTTGCAGTGTGTATCCATCAAGTATGCGGACCCCAAGGCTTTCCATTGGCGCCTCACCGTTCAGAACTTTTTCGGCATTGACAATATTATAAAAATCGCTTCGTGACGGGGCGGAAGTCTCCGGGCTAAAAAGGCGCTGAAATGCAAAGAGAAAATCATCCGCTGTTACGGGTGTTTCACCATCGCTCCAAAGAAGATCCTTTGCTATTTTAAAAGTATAAACGCAGCCGTCGTCCGAAACTTCCATGCTCTCGGCAGTTCCCAAAATTAGCTGCCCGGTTTCATCCTTATCGAGAAGGCCCTGGTAGCAGTTTTGAACTATAACAAGTTCGGAATCGCTTGAGGCAAGCTGCGGGTCAAAGGAATTTACACCGGCAGAAATATCAAAGCCAAGGGTCTTTGTTTTTCCGCAGCCGGAAAGCAGCAGTGATATAACAAGCAAAAGGCACAGAACCTTTTTAAACACAGCGTAAAACCTCCTTTTTAAGATGTATATAATATATAATGTATATTATCTATATTATCATTGCTCATAATTTTTTACAACGCATAGACAGTTAAATTTTTTTGAATTTATGCGGAAAGACGCTCTTTTCCATAAAATATATAAATATATAACAGAACCTGCAAAAAGCATAAAAACGGCAAAGAAACTCAAAAAACGCCAAAATAGTATTTTTAAATAGTTGTAATATCAAACAATTTTTGATATACTATAATTGTAGAGGTATTACTTATAAAAGGAGGCAAAAATATGTATTGTAAAAACTGCGGTGCGGATCTTCCCGAAGGATCGGTCTTTTGCGGTAACTGCGGAATAAAGGTGTCTCAGGAACAGGAAAGACAGTCACAAAATGACCAACAGCCACAAGGAAATTACTACCAAGAAAATCCATCTTATCAGTCGCAAGGAAGCTACCAGGCTTCCGCAGGCCCTTACTATCAACAGCCTGTATATGATGGTGGGGAAGACGTAAATACAATCCTTTGGATAATTCTCTGTGCGCTTGAAATAATCACCTGCTGCAGCATAATTCCTGGAATAATTGGTCTTGTTTTTGCAATAAATGCAAACAGCAAAAAGAATGCTGGCAACCTTAATGGCGCGAGGGAAGATGTGAAAAAAGCCAAATGGGCTTTCTTTATTGGAATAGGCCTTATTGTTTTGAGCACAGTGTTTTTGTTTGTTTCAGACCTACTTGAGACTATGTATTACTACTATTGATTTAACATTCATTTTACTCGAAAGGGGAATTTAGCAATGTTTTGTAGAAATTGCGGGGCAGAGATTCGGGAAGGAACAACTTTTTGCTCCAAATGTGGAACAAAAGTAGGGGAAGAAAACGGGCAGAATACATACAAGGCAGAGCCTCAGCAGGAAAGTACAATTTATTACGGCCGCCCTGCTTGTCCGAGGATAGAGTCCAGAAATATTGGTATAACTATCCTTCTTTGTTTTGTAACCTGCGGCATTTATGGAATATACTGGATATATTGCCTTATTCGGGATTTAAAAATTGTTGTAGGCGAAGGCAGCAATGATTTAGTTGTTGAATTCCTGCTGTTTGTGTTCATTCCATTCTATAATCTTTATTGGCTTTACACCCGTGATCAAAAACTTGTTGAGGCGGGAAAAAGCTATGGCATTTCTATAAGCGATAACGCTATACTTTATCTTCTTTTGGCAGTTTTCGGCGTTGGCATAGTTTCTTATGCGTTGCTTCAAAACGACCTTAACAAATTTGCTGTGCAATGAAAAGAAGAGTTGCTTTTTGCTGCGCGGCGGTAGTTTTAGCGGCAGCCGCGCTTTTGTATTTGTATTTTACCGCCGAAGGAGAAGGCGCGGGCATTCCATGCCCGATATACGCCATTACGGGTTTTTATTGCAGCGGCTGTGGCGGCTCAAGGGCGCTTCGCTCTATACTGCACCTAGATCTTTACCAAGCTTTGCGCTATAATTCTGTGCTTACTGTGCTAACGCCGTTTTTAGCAGGGTATTTCTTTGCTGTGGCTGTAAGCTATATAAGGTTTGGAAAGGACAAAATTTCAGCGAAGGTTCCCAAAAGTGTTGTTTGGTCCGTGGTAACAATAGCAGTTGTTTATGGCGTTTTAAGAAATATTCCTGTTTTTTCTTTTCTTGAGCCGACGATGCTCGGTTGAAACTGGTAAAATAAAAATTTGCAATTCCGGAATTTTATAACAATAAAGCAAATCCCTCACAAAGGTTCTTTAAAGGGTCTTTTGGGGGATTTTTACTTGTTATTCTGTGGTATCGGGTTTCTAAACCTGAAAAAACAGCAATTTCACGGCAAGCCGAGACATAGGCGCGGCGCCTATGAATTAACGCGTTAGGATGCGAAAACGCGGCAACCAACTTTCTGCGGTGCGTATGCTACTATGTATAATTAATGAAAAAGTTAAGGGCGGTTAACGTCTTTTTTACTAAAGCTAGCTTATATTGTTTGATAAATTTAATTTTTTCTAAAACAAAAAGCGGCCTTTCAAAATGGAAGGCCGCTTTGGTATAGGAGAAAAAAGAATGAAATCAAATAAGGTTTTTGCCGCTGGCGCAATCAAAAAGATGAACGCGATTTTCGGCAAAGGAGAGATGAACAGCGGAGCCGGGCTTAAAAACACTGTTGTCATTTCCGGAAGGAACAATAATAACGGCCTCAGTCTCTCCTATGCGGACATGAAGGTTTATATTTGAGCCCATCATTTCAGAAACATCCACAACCGCTGGAACGCCGTTTTCAGAAAGTTCAAGATGTTCCGGACGAACGCCAAGGATAATGTCCTTATCAGGAAAGTTCTTTTCTAAAAGTATGTTGCTTATCTCATCAGAGATCGGAACAAACCTGCCGGAAAAGAGCACGGAATATTTTCCGTCTTGCTTAATGAGCCTTGCAGGGAAGAAATTCATTTGCGGTGTGCCAATAAAGCCTGCTACAAAGACGTTTGCCGGGTGATCAAAAACCTCCTGGGGCGTTCCCGTCTGCTGAATAAAGCCGTCTTTCATAATCACAATGCGGTCCCCAAGGGTCATTGCTTCAGTCTGATCGTGGGTAACATATATAAAAGTGGTGTTGATTCTGCGGCGGAGTTTGATTATTTCAGTGCGCATTTGGTTACGGAGCTTTGCGTCAAGGTTTGAAAGAGGTTCATCCATAAGGAATACCTTTGGCTCACGCACTATGGCACGGCCTATGGCCACGCGCTGTCGCTGTCCGCCTGAAAGGGCCTTTGGCTTACGGTCAAGAAATTCAGTAATGCCGAGAATCTCCGCCGCCTCACGCACTTTTTGGTCAATTATGTTCTTTGGGGTGTGGCGCATTTTAAGGGAAAAGGCCATATTTTCATAAACTGTCATATGGGGGTAAATGGCATAGTTTTGAAACACCATGGCAATATCTCTATCTTTTGGGGCCATGTTGTTTACCTGTTTATTGCCTATGTAAATCTCGCCGCCGCTTATTTCTTCAAGGCCGGCAATCATTCTAAGCGTGGTGGACTTACCGCAGCCGGAAGGCCCAACAAGCACAACAAATTCCTTATCGGCTATATCAAGGGTAAAGTCATGCACAGCAACGATGCCTTCTTCAGTATATTCAACATTGTCGGAGGAGGCAAGGGCTTTTTTCTTCTCTGAACTACTCTCCCAGGGGTAAACCTTCCTGACGTTTATAAGTTTTAGATCAGCCATTTTAAAAAAATACTCCGCCGCCGATGAGCGGGGGAAAGCTCCTTTTATTGATAACGGCGAAACCGCCGAAAATTAATTTACTGATATATAGTGTAACAAAATATAAAAAATAATGCAAACAAATGGTCAAAATTTAACGAATAATTAAAAATTGGCGAAGCATTCTCAAAATAAAAGGCCAGTAAAGAATTCATCTAAAAAAACAATATCTTCCTTATCCACAAATTTAGGAATAAGAAAGATATTTCGAATTATAACCTGTTTTATTTAGCTGCAAAATTTGCACTAAAGTCAAAACCTCAAAAGGCTCTTTTTTTGCTCTCCCAATGAATCTTGAGAGGCTTCCATCGACCAAAACAAATTCCACGGGTTTTGTATCGGTTTTCACAGTTTTCCAGCCGGATTCAGGGAAAATTGTATTCCCGCTTCAACAGATATATGGATGGTAGAGGCTATTTTATCTGGTTTCTTTACATGGCTATAAAGTTCAGGCCCGTCAAAAAATGCGCTCAAATGTGATACGGAAAATTCTTTGCGAAATGAAGATATATTACTTCGCAGAAATCTTTATCTTAATTGGTGCGGCCAGTTTAATCATGAATGAAATCAGCTGGCATTGTTCACTGTTCTATTGGAGTCGCTGGTTTTACCATGTACACAAAGTTCACGAACATAAAACCCAGCAGCCTTTTCGGTAAGCATGGGAACTGCCTGAACCCATGAAAGACGGCTGTAGGTTGCATCATGAATAATAAGTAAAGGCATTCAGCCTTTATTCCGTAGCCATATAGCACATGTTAATCCCTGTATCAAATTCAACAAATATTTCTTCCCGAGTGTTATCTACCATTTCAAACTATTTGCACTCTTTTCTATTTTTTAAAAATATCCAATAATTAATTTGCTCTTGAACAATATTAATTATATATGCGAAACATACTTTAAAAAATTTATGTAAAAGTGTATTCCGCAATTTGTAAATTTTACAATAGAACCTTCAAATGATGCCGTATGAACCGGATTTTCTTGCAGAAAAAAACTGCCCGTAGGCAGTTTTTTATTGGAGAATAATAAAAAAGTTAAGTGAAGAATAAACTATTTACACTTTACCAGAGACTTTTACAGAGCTGTAAAATTATGCTTTCCACACTGCTTTAATAATGGAATTTATCTTTGGTGTAGTGCCGTAAAGCAGCACACCGATGCGGTATATTTTTGCTGATAACACGCCAATACCCACGACGGAAGCCGCAAGTATTGCAATAGAAATTGTTATTTCATACCATGGCACCGTGCTCATGGCTATGCGTGTAAACATTGCCATGGGAGAAGTGAACGGGATGAAAGAGCATACCTTCATCAGCAGAGTGTCAACAGTTCCAGAAGCAAAGGAGAACATTACTATAAAGAAAGCGATTATAAACAGCATTGTGATTGGCATAACGGATGTATTGATATCCTCAAGTTTTGATGCGGTGGAACCAATGGCTCCATAAAGAAAGGCATAGATAAGGAAGCCGAGCACAAAGAAAACAAGCATAAAACCAAGAAGTGAAAGCGGCATATCAAAAATTGAATTTATGACCATATTTTCGCCCCAATAAGACTTGTTCATATTGAAAAAGAGAAATGCCGCCCCAAATACCGCCACAAGCTGAATAAGGCCCACAAGGCATGAGGCTAGCACCTTGCCGAACATCATGGAGGCAGGCTTCGCACTGGTTATGAGCACCTCCATTGCGCGGGAGCTTTTCTCTGTGGCAACATTGGTA
>CAZNVF010000073.1:0-7621 GCA_964576395.1 uncultured Oscillospiraceae bacterium | reverse complement strand
GTTTCACAAAGAAGTTCAGTTTCAGGTCTTGGAATGAGCACTCCCTCGCCGACAAAAAATTTTCTTCCGAAAAACTCCCAGTTACCAATTATATACTGAAGGGGAAAGCAACTGGCCCTTTTGTCGACCGCATTTTTGAGTACACAACATTGCTCATCGCTGAGCACGGATTCTGGTATTAATACCTCCGCATGCTTTGTAAGTTTTAAAAGATCCTCAAGCATTATTGAAACTTCAAATGCAGAATTTTCAATTCCTGCATTTTTAAGGACAGATACGCTTTCTTCAAAAGCTTCCTTTACTGTTTTCATCACCAAAGCCCATCCTCCGGGTTTTCGGGAAGAACTGGGGTAACCGCAGCGATTGCTACTTCTATCATACTGTCGTCAGGTTCCTGGGTGGTAAAACGCTGGAGCCAAAGTCCAGGGGCAGAAATTATCCTTGTAATAACGTTATCATGCCTTCCCGCAAATTTGATTATTTCGTAGGCTATGCCTACTATTACGGGGATAGAGAGTACCTTGAGCACAACGCGTATAAAAAGATTGTTCCATGTTACAATGGAAGAAACAAGAATGCTTATGATCAAAACAATAAGCAAAAAGCTTGTTCCGCAGCGTGGGTGAAAACGGATCTGCTTTCTAATGTTCTCAACGTTTAATTCAAGTCCCTTTTCGTAACAAAAAATAGTTTTATGTTCAGCGCCGTGGTACATAAAGGTGCGGTGAATATCTTCCATTTTTGAAACACCGATTATATACCCAAGAAAAATTGCCATTTTTACAACACCCTCAATAGCTGAAAGAGCTATTGAATTATTTATAAATCTTCCGCAAAAGCTTGCTACTGCAGATGGGATAACAACAAAAAGGCCAAGGCAGAGCACCAGCGCAAGAACAGTGACAATGGTATTGAAAACACCTGCGGCTGCCTTGCCAAAAACTTTGTTGAGCCAAAGCTCAAACTTATCCGGCTGTTCCTCCTGACCGGCTTTTTCAGCCGATTTCATAAGGCAGCCGTACCCTTTTATTAAGGTATCAACAAGATTAAAAATCCCACGAATAAAAGGAACCTTTCTTATTCCGGTTATTTTCTTTGTTTCCCACTCTTCAACGTCAATGGTGCCGTCCGGCATTCTAACCGCCATAGCGGATCTAAAGGGGCCCTTCATCATTATTCCTTCGATCAGCGCTTGCCCACCCACAGAGGTTTTTATTGCGCAGGATTGTTTTTCATTATTTTCCATGTTATCTCCTTTTTATTTATATATGGGAAGGCGTATCGTTACCGTGGTACCCTTGCCCTCAACACTGCTGAGAAAAAGTTCCCCGCCGTGCATTTTTACTATTTCATCGGCAACTGCAAGACCTATTCCAGAACCGCGGCGCGTGGCGTTTCCTTTAAAAAATTTTGTTTTGACTTTGCCCAGCTGGTCGGCCGGAATTCCTATTCCGGTATCCTTTACGGCAATTTCCACAAAGCCAGAATCACTTCGCATGGAGGTAATAACAACGCTGTCGCCGCTGTCGCTATATTTTAAAGCATTGTCAATTATATTGACAAAAACTTGACGGAGTCTGTTTTTATCACCCATTACGGTTATAATATCGTCGCTCTCTTCATAAGTGAGTTTTTTATTCTCACGAATGGCGCGCTGCTCAAAAGTGAGCACTGCTTCTGAAAGTTCCGCAATTATATCAAGCATGGTGGGCTGAAGTACCATTCGCCCGCTTTGCAGCCTTGAGAAATCCAAAAGTTCTTCTACCATTACGGCAAGCCTGTCCGTCTCACCAATTATTACACCCATTCCTCTTTTCATTGTTTCAATATCTACATTGCCATCCCGAGAAGAATCTTCAAGCATTTCGGCCCAGCCTTTTATAGCCGTAAGCGGGGTCCTGAGCTCATGCGATACGGAAGAAATAAAATCGTTCTTCATTTTTTCAGTAGCGCCGAGCTCTTCGGCCATATCATTTATGGTTTCGCAAAGGTCGCCTATCTCGTCATCAGTTTTAGACTCAAGGCGTTCGTTAAAATCACCGGCGGCGATTTTTTTAGCAACTTCACCTATTTGGCCCACCGGTGTGACTATAGAATTGATAAAGTAAGAACCTGAAACCACAACAAAAAAGATTATTGCCGCGCAGACAAGGCCTGTTACAGTTATTGCCACCATTATTTGGGTATTGACCCTAGTCAATGCTGTTACAAGGCGAAAAGAATGAAATTCTTCAGTGCTTCCGGCGGGAACTATTGTGACTGAAAGAAGTTTTTCATTGTTTACCTTACCGGTATATTCAGCAGTGCCATCAGGCGAAACAAGCGCATTGGTGCAGTCCGGAGTAAGGGTATTGATGTCAGGAATAAAACCGCTGGAGGTGATGGTTACTTCGCCGTCAACATCAAGCACCATAAGCTCCATTATGTTTCGCTTATCAAATGTTGCTACAATGCTTCTAAAATATGTATCATAATCTCCGTTCCCTTCGGCGGAATATTTTGAAAGCAGTCCCGAAATAGTTTCCGCCTGGGATATAACGACGCGTTCAACGCCACTATAATAATAATTCTTTACAGAAACAGCAATAGCTACCTCAAGAGCAATGAGTATTACGAGGATGACGCCGAGACTGTTAAACATCCAGCGTTTTGTTATCTTCTTTACCGCCAAAGCCCCATCCCCCTTCACTGTATAGTTTTACGGTGTCACTTATGCCATCCATTTGTAGCCGTAGCCCCAAACAGTCTGAAGGTGCTCGGGGCTCGAAGGTTCGTCCTCTATTTTCATTCTAAGGCGGCGAATGTTTACATCAACAAGTTTATCGTCACCATTATAGTTTTCGCCCCATATACGTACTATGATGAACTTCCTTTCAAGAGCCTTTCCTTCATTGCTGAGAAAAAGCTCCATAAGCTGGAACTCAACTTGAGTAAGGTCTATCACAGTTCCGTTTTTAGTGAGCGTGCGGCTCAGAAGGTTGAGGGTAAAAGGTCCGGAGGTGAGAACATCATTATGGACATTTTCACTGTTTATGGCTACTCTTCGGCAGATGGCATCGACCCTTGCTGCAAGCTCGCTGGGGGAAAAGGGCTTAGTGACATAGTCATCTGCACCAAGCATAAGGCCGTTGACCTTATCCATCTCCTGAGTTTTGGCTGAGAGCATTATTATTCCAACCTTGCTGTTTTTTTCGCGTATGCGTTTGCATACAGTGAAACCATCAATCCCGGGCATCATAATGTCGAGAAGCACAACGCTGAAATCATTGGGAGCAGCTTCAAAAAATTTTATTGCGTCCTCCCCGCAGGAAGCGTCAACAACCTCATAACCGGAGCGGCGAAGGGTGATTATTTCAAATTCACGGATAGATTCTTCGTCTTCACAGACCAGTATTTTTTTCATTTTCGTATTCCTCCTGCATTAACTTTTATTTGTAGAAAACCTTTGAGCAATAGTTTCAGACTCAAGGTAGTATATATCGCCTTTTTGTGCAGAAATGCAAGCATAAAACACTTTGGTACCACTTTGCCCTATAAGAACGTAATTTTCCTCATACCTGTCCTGATATTCGGTAGCAAGAACGGCCCTTAACCGGAGCACTTCCGCACCGTTAGAGTTGTTAATAAAAGAATATTCCCCAGTTGAAAAGTTATAATTGATAGACACTCCAACTCCAAAAACTTTGGGAAGTTCAAATTTATATCCGTTTTCAGAATCCACAAAGCCGAACCAAACAGATTCTGAATCCTCAGTTTCAGGGTTATATTTCATATAATCCACATAGAAAAATTTTTCATTATCCTGTGAGGCAATATCTTCCCTAAATTCCACGGGCATTTCAACAATGCCGTCACCGTCAACATCTTCACAGTATGCAGCTGTATTCCTAAGGTAATTCCCTCTTGGCCCAAGCTTTGAAACAAGGGTGACAGTGCTCCCTTCCTGCTCTTCTTCCTGTTCATAGGCAATATAGTTTGCTATGGTAGAACGATTAGCAGAGTTCTCATTAAGTGTGATTATTTCGGTAAGATAGATATTATCGCTTCCGTAGACTTTTGAATCAATGAAAAAGCCTATTTTCCCGTCATATATCTTGCCAAAGGTGGTAGAAACTATGGAGTCATACTCAGCGGTTATGCTGACATTATCAGTAGCTTTGAGCCCATTTTCACCGCTATAAATTATTTTTGCAAAAGGGCGCTCACTGTAGGAACTGTTGATAAGGACCATGTCCTCATAGCCGTCGCCGTTCATGTCGAACATCTCTATTCCGTCGCAAAAGGCCGAATAAACTGTTTCAAGGCGGGAATTTTCAAACCGATATATGCTAACTTCCTGTTCCCATTTTACAATGAGGCTCCGCTCGTTCGGCCCGGTCTCCGCAAAGCAGACAGAGCTTGCGTCTCCATAGGCACCGGCCGCTTCGTATATGGATGTCCACTTTTCATTTTTTTGTTTCAAAATATTTATTCTTGTACTTTCCCCGTCAATGGAATAAAAAGCAATGGCTTCTTCGATGTTATCCCCATCAAGGTCATAAAACATAAACGCTGAGTTTGAGGTTCCGTCAGACGGATAGCGAAGAAAATAATTATCCCCAATAACTTCTGTAAGGGCGGAATTGAGCTTTGCCTGCTCTTCGGTAAGACTAGGGGGCTGCATAAGAGCTTCTATATCTGTCTCAAAGGAGGTACAGCCCGAAAAAGATAACGACACCGCCGCCGCTGCCAGCAAAAGCAGCAGCTTTTCTGCTTTTTTCAAAATGGGCACCTCCTTTTTGTGCAGTATGCATATATATCTATTAAATAATAATAATACAAATTACCCGCCATTGTCAATCAACAAGGTATGAATAATATGTAAAAGATAAGAAGATAAAAACGGCAAAAATGCGCTTTTTGCCGTTTTTATTTAGCTCAAAAGGATAGATTTTACAATAAAAAAGCACCCGAGCCGTGCTTTTTTTCGCTTCCCCTTAAAATTTTACAATATTCTGTTTTATTCCTGTTAGAGATATGGTAAAATAAAACAAAGTTTGAAGTTTATTTTTCCATGTTATCTTCACAGTTTTTAATAAGGCTGAAAAGGCTGGAAGCGAACAAAGGATAATTTCTTGCCATGCTCTCTGTAGAAACTGTCAGCTTCTCAGTATTTATTGATGTATCTTTAGAAAGCCTTCTTGCGCGGAATTCACTCCGCTTCATAAAAGAATCTGCACTTTCAAGGGCGCCCGGTTCCTGAACGCTAAAAGCGTTCATATTGTTTTTTGGTGAAAAACCGTATATAATTCTTAGCATACGGTATATGGCGCCCATCAAATAGTTAGAAACGTGTTTTGTGAGTTCTCTGCTTCCGCTTTTTGCAAGAAGGTCGAATATAATGTTTAGAGAATTTGCAATAAGTTTTTTATTAAGAACAGGAAGTACACCTACAGCGGACATGCTGTTTTCTTTACCCGCGGCGTCAGGCTCTGGAATATCGTCTGCGACTATCGTCAGACCTTCAGGGTCGGCACTTCTTCCCAGAAGATAATCTGTGGAAACATTATAAAAATTTGCTGTACGAACAAGAAAGTCGAGCCCGCATTCGCGTATTCCTTTTTCGTAGTGGGAGAGAAGCGCTTGGGATACTCCAAGCTTGGAGGCTGCTTCTTTTTGACTTATTCCTTTTTCTTTTCTAAGAAGCGACAATATCCGCGGGAAATCTGACTGCATATTTTAAAATCCACCTTTTTTCGATTACTGTTTGTATATTATATATTTTTTCATACCATTTGTAAAGTGTTTTAAGGAGGAAATATGATAACTTTTAAAATACATTTTATTCGTCACGGCCTTGCGGAGGACCCCGACAATATTCGGTGTATTGGAGGGGGCAGTGACCCCGCTTTGACACCTGAGGGCATTCAGGAGCTACGTGACCTTACGGGTGCTTACCAGTATCCATTCGCGCAGAAAGTTTATTCCAGCCCGCTTCTTCGCTGTACGCAGACTGCCGAGATTCTTTTTCCTGACACCTTGATTGAAAAAATGGATGAGCTTCGGGATTGCGATCTTGGCGAATTTGAAGGGAAAGCCTTTGCTGATATAAAAAACGACGAAAAATTTATTGGCTGGCTAGAGGGAAAAAATTCGCCGCCGAACGGCGAGACTTCTGAAGAGTTTGGAAACCGCATTTCCTGCGCGTTTGACGATATAATTCATGATATGTCTAAAAACCACTTGACCGATTGTGCAGTTGTCACACATGGTACGGTGATAATGGGCCTTTTTGCCATGTGCGGTTATCCAAGGCAAGAAATGGCATCGTGGGCCACCAATAGGGGAAGGGGCTACACGGTGCGCACCTCGGTTCAAATGTGGATGCATGATTCTTGTTTTGAAATAATCGGCGGCCAGCCTTTTGATGGAGAAAAATATCCGGAAAAGGAACTAAGTGAGGAGGAATATGAATGGAACTTCATAGAATAATTAAGTCCGACGCTAAACATGCTCTGCGAAAATGCTGGAGCAAATCTGTAGCGGCGGCTCTGGTGCTTTTTGCAACATATTTTTCAATAAGCGCTGCAGAATCAGTGTTTTTGTTTGTCTTTTCTGAAGATACTCTCACTTTTGATTTTCTTTCGGTTGCAAATGCTAGCCTTACGGCCGTTATAATAACCTGTGTTGCGGTTTTTGCGTTTATTGTATTTATGCCTGCTCTTACACTTGGCTTTATAAAACTCAATTTTGCTTTTGCTGATGGAAAAAAGGAAAATGTTTCATCAGTTTTTGACATGTTTTCTTCATTCAAGTCTTTTATAAGGTCAATAGTGTTTACAGTGGCTATTTCAGTTAGGTATATTTTTTGTGCTTTTGTGGCTTTTGTTCCGGGAAGCATTTTATTCTATCTTGCTGAAACTTTTATAATATCTGAAGACCGAACCATACAGCTTCTTAAAATTTCCGCTTGCTGCGTAAGCGTAGCATTAATAATACTGTGCCTTTCTTTGGCGTTTATTTTCTCTCAGCGTTGGTTTGCTTCAAGCTATTATTTTATAAGTGGCAGAAAAATACATGAATCTTTCAGCCTTTCCGTCAAAGCCTCAAAGGGCATGAGAACACATATTGCCGGTTTTAAAATTTCGTTTTTTGGCTGGTGGCTCCTCTGCATTTTCATTTTGCCTGTATTTTGGACCCTGCCATATTACGCGGTTTCATGCGCAATATATGCTAAATATTTGATTTCAAAACTTGAGCATGTTCCAATTGAAACGCCGATCGTTGCTGATAAAATTGATGAAGAAGAAAATAACTGAAATGGCTCGTATGTTAAATGGCAAAAGATTAGCTTTTGCCATTTTTTGTTTTTTAGTATTTTTTCGGTGATTAGTAACAAACGCTTTTTATCGTGGCGTAAAAACCTACACTAAAATATAAAATTTAATATTTTTACCAAAAGGCATGTTGATATTCGAGACGGCGTTTATACACCAAAAATTATCCTACATGAATACAAATATGGTAAAATAGTTTTAAATTATAATTTTTTGTCGTTTTATTTGTTTTTTGCCATTCGAATTGAATGTAAAATCACTTTTTATAACATTTTTTGTAAATTTACTGAAAATATCTTGACAAA
>CAZNVF010000072.1:0-7642 GCA_964576395.1 uncultured Oscillospiraceae bacterium | reverse complement strand
ATCTTCGGAGAGATCAACGAACAGATTGAGATGTTCGTTGAGGACCTTGGCTCCCAATGAAACGGCTTCCTTAGCAGAAATTGTGGAATCCGTCCACACCTCAAGGGTCAATTTATCATAGTCAGTAATCTGGCCAACTCGGGTGTTTTCAACGGTGTAGTTCACCTTCAACACGGGTGTATAAATACTATCAACTGGGATTACGCCGATCGCGGGCTGCATATCTTGTTTGTTTCTCTCTGCAGAAATATAGCCACGGCCTCTGTCAAGAGTAATTTCCATAAAGAGGCGGCCATCGCTGTCAAGAGTTGCAATATGCATATTCTTGTCGAGTATCTCGACTTCGGAATCGGCCTGGATTGAACCGGCAGTGACTTCACATTCACCGGAAGCGTCGATAACAACTACCTTTGGGCCATCGCAATAAAGTTTTGCAGTAAGGCCTTTTATGTTAAGGATTATTTCGGTGACGTCCTCTTTCACACCGGGCAGGGTGGAAAATTCGTGACGAATTCCGTCAATTTTCACGGACGTTACAGCAACGCCGGGAAGCGAGGAGAGCAATACGCGTCTCAGGCTGTTACCAAGAGTCGTACCGAATCCACGCTCCAAAGGCTCAACTACAAATTTGCCATAGCTTGGGTCATCGGGTGTTTCTTCAGCTTCGATTCTCGGTTTTTCTATTTCTAACATCTAAATCCCTCCTTAATGGGCTTAAAAGCCCTGTTTCGCATTCCCCTGTCAGTTCTACCACTATTATTTGGAGTACAACTCAACGATCAAGTGCTCCTCAACGTCAAGGTCGATATCCTCACGGTTAGGAAGCTGGTTGATCTTAACAGTCATTCTATCGTCGCTGGGCGCAAGCCATGTAGGAACTGGGTGAGCGGAGTTAGCTTCGATAACTGCTTTGAGTTTTTCATTCTGACGACTCTTGCCGGCGACAGCAACAACATCGCCAGCTTTGAGCAGGATGGAAGGGATGTTGGCCTTATGACCATTAAGAGTATAGTGACCGTGTCTTACGAGCTGACGAGCTTCTTTTCTTGAAGAAGCAAGGCCGGCACGATAAACAACGTTGTCAAGACGGCTTTCGAGAATTCTGAGAAGGTTCTCACCAGCCTGACCAGCCTGTTCGCTGGCAAGTTCGAAATAATGCTCGAACTGGCTTTCAAGAACGCCATAGTATCTCTTTGCCTGCTGTTTTGCGCGGAGCTGAAGACCATACTCAGAGATCTTCTTGCGTCCCTGACCATGCTGGCCAGGCGCATACGCTCTACGGCTTACTGCGCATTTAGGGCCATAGCATCTTTCACCTTTAAGAAAGAGCTTTTTGCCTTCACGGCGGCACAGTCTGCATACAGAACCTGTATATCTTGCCATGTGTTAATTACACCTCCAATAATTTCAGTAAATCACTGTTATACGCGGCGACGTTTAGGCGGACGGCATCCATTGTGCGGAATAGGAGTAACATCTTTGATCATGGTTACTTCAAGTCCCGCTGCCTGAAGAGCGCGAATAGCTGCTTCACGGCCGGAACCGGGGCCTTTTACAAAAACCTCAACGGTTTTAAGGCCGTGTTCCATTGCTGCTTTTGCTGCAGTTTCAGCAGCAGTCTGAGCTGCATAAGGAGTGGATTTTCTGGAACCACGGAATCCAAGTCCGCCGGCGGAAGCCCATGAAATAGCATTGCCGCGAACATCTGTGATAGTTACGATAGTATTATTGAAGGTGGACTGGATATGTGCTGCGCCACGCTCAATATTTTTCTTTTCGCGGCGACGGCGAATAGTAGCTTTTTTGGCATTAGCTTTAGGCATGTCTTATCCTCCCTCTTACTTCTTCTTGTTTGCAATGGTCTTCTTCGGGCCTTTGCGTGTTCTGGCATTGGTTTTGGTTCTCTGTCCACGAACAGGAAGACCTTTTCTGTGACGCACGCCACGATAACAACCAATTTCGACCAGACGTTTAATTTCAAGAGCGGTAGCACGGCGAAGGTCGCCTTCTACCTCAATGTTTTTGTCGATGTACTCACGCAATTTTGCGGCGTCATCTTCAGAAAGATCCTTGACACGGATTGAAGGATCAACACCCGTTTCTGCAAGGATCTTAGAAGCGGTTGTGCGGCCGATACCGTAGATATAAGTGAGTGCGATTTCCATTCTCTTATTCTTCGGCAGGTCAATACCAGCTATACGAGCCATAGACTTTGTTGCACCTCCGTTTTAAATAATCAGCCTTGACGCTGTTTGTGTTTAGGATTGGAGCAAATAACCATCAGACGACCTTTACGTTTGATGATTTTGCATTTTTCGCAAATAGGTTTTACGGAAGGTCTGACTTTCATATATATACCTCCTATCACTTAGATCGCCATGTGATACGCCCTTTTGTGAGGTCGTAAGGCGACATTTCGACCGTCACTTTATCTCCCGGAAGAATCCTTATAAAATTCATACGAAGCTTTCCTGAGATATGGGCTAAAATTTGGTGGCCGTTTGGCAGCTCAACTTTAAACTGGGCGTTGGGAAGGGATTCCACAACAGTACCCTCAATTTCAATTACGTCTTCTTTGGACAAATTCAGTTCCCTCCCTCGTCTGTTTCATTGAATTTGGAAAGAGCGGCGCGAAGCTTGCTGTTGGTTTCACAGTCCTCATATCCAAGCACCGTTTTTGTTGGCGCAAGATGTTTTTTACGTTTACGCTTTGGTTTTTCAACTTTGCGCAGTTTGCCGTCGGCAATATATGCAAAGTCATCTTCCTCTTGCAATATCACATAAAAACTGCCGCTATCTTTTCCGGCTTTCGACAATACTACCTGCCCGAGCATATTGCACCTCTCAATTCGGATCGGTCAAAATAATAGGACCGTCCTTCGTAATAGCGATGGTATGCTCAAAATGTGCGGATAGCTTACCGTCCTTTGTTCTTACTGTCCAACCATTGGAATCTGTTGAAACAAACCTTGTTCCGGCATTTACCATTGGTTCAATAGCTATGACCATGCCGTTCACAAGCCTTGGCCCATGACCGGCCGTTCCGAAATTTGGTACCTCCGGATCTTCATGGACGTTGCGTCCAACTCCGTGTCCAACATATTCACGAACAATAGAATACCCTCTTGTTTCACAGTAAGACTGAACGGCGTGGGAAATATCCCCGACTCTGTTTCCCGCTGTTGCCATCTCTATTCCTTTATAAAGGCTTTCACGAGTGACATCCATCAGCCGCTGGGCTTCATCGGAAGGTTTCCCTGCAACAAATGTTGCAGCATTGTCGCCATGATAACCGTCCAGGCATGCACCAACATCGATTGAAACAATATCGCCCTCCTTGATGACCCGCTTCCCGGGAATACCATGAATGAGCTCATCGTTCACTGAGATGCACGCACTGGCAGGAAAACCATACAAATTCAGGAAGGAAGGAGTTGCCCCCTGCTGCATAATAAAATCATGAATCACTCTGTCAATCTCAGCAGTTGTAACGCCGGGAACAACAGCTTCTCCGCCTACTTTAAGCGCAAGGGCGGAAAGTCTTCCCGCTTCCCTTAGCTTTTTAATTTCAGCGGCCGTTTTCACGATCACCATAGTTTAGACCCCCAAAGCTTCCAGCGCAAGGCGGGTGGTATTCTCAATACCATCTTCGCCGTTTACCACTGCAAGCTTGCCTTTACCTTCATAGAAACCTTTAAGCGGCTCTGTCTGCTCATGATAAGTTTCAAGACGCTGTTTAATAGTTTCCGGAAGGTCGTCCTTACGCGTGATAACTTCACCACCACATTTTGGGCAAACATTATCAGCAGGCGGAGGACAGTTTACAACATGGTAAGGAGCGCCGCATTTTATACATACCCTGCGGCCTGAAAGGCGATTCATAATGACGTCATCAGAGACAGCAATTTCAAGAGCCTTATCAATTCTCACACCGCCCTCCTCAAGGGCTTCTGCCTGAGGAATTGTGCGTGGAAACCCGTCAAGAATGAAACCATTTTTGCAATCATCATTGGCAAGGCGCTCCTCAATGAGAGAGATAACAAGAGCATCCGGAACAAGCTTTCCGGATTCCATGTATCCTTTAGCTTCAAGTCCCAGTTTAGTCTCGTTTTTAACGGCCTCACGAAGGATATTTCCTGTGCTTATGGTAGGAATACCAAGTTTTTCTTTAAGAATTTCAGCTTGGGTTCCCTTTCCCGCTCCAGGAGCTCCAAGAAGAATAAGATTCATGGACAATTACCTCCTCAATTATTCAAGAAATCCTTTGTAATGACGCATCATCATCTGGGACTCAAGAGATCTAGCAGTCTCAAGAGCAACACCAACTACGATGATAATAGTAGTACCGCCAATGCTTACGTTTTGTATGCCGGAAACAGCACCTATAAGCGTAGGTAAAAGGGCGACTACACCAAGGAAGAGGGCGCCGATAAATGTAATTTTACCGATAATTTTGCTGATAAATTCACTGGTCGGACGACCGGGACGAATTCCAGGAATTGCGCCGTTGTTCTTCTGAAGGTTGTTTGCCATTTCAATAGGATTGTACTGGATAGCTACATAGAAATAACTGAATGCCACTATAAGGATAAAATAGAGAACTGCATAGAACCATGAAGTGCTTTCAAAAAGATTGAAGAATCCGTCCCAGAATCCTCCCTCTTTGACTGTTACAAAAGCCTTAATGGTTGCAGGAATGGCAAGGATAGCGCCTGCAAAGATTATTGGAAGGACACCCGCCATAGATACTTTAACCGGAATGTGGCTTGACTGACCACCGTACTGTTTACGCCCTACAACACGCTTTGCGTACTGTACTGGAATACGGCGTTCAGCTTCGTTCATAAGAACAATAAATGCAATAAGAAGGACGAAAATCACTATAAGAGCGGGAACAAAGAAGTAATACTTAACCTCGCCAGCAGTGAGATAGGACCAAAGAGTTGAAACAAGTCTTGGGCCTCCGGAAACGATACCTGCAAAAAGGAGCATAGAAATTCCGTTTCCGATACCTTTTTCGTCAATTCTTTCACCGAGCCACACAACAAGCATGGAACCTGCGGTGAACATGAAGAGTATGGTCACAACAACAAGAGCATTTTCCCAACCGCTTTCAAAGGTTTCAACTGCATTGTAACTTTTAAGGGTCACAAAGTAAGCATAAGCTTGAAGAAGAGCAAGTACAACGGTTGAATAACGAGTGATCTTGTTAATTTTCTTTCTGCCTTCCGGGCCTTCCTTAGCCATCTTCTCAAGTGCAGGAATTGCAACAGTAAGAAGCTGAATGACTATGGAAGAAGTGATATAAGGCGAAATAGAAAGAGCAAACACGGTTGCTTGAGAGAGAACACCGCCGGTGAGCATATTCAAATAACCGAGCAGGTTGCCCGAGTTAGCGCTGAGCATTGCTGTAAGAGCGGAAGTTTCAATAAAAGGAACCGGAATTGCGGAACCAACACGGAAAATTACGATGATGAGCAGGGTGTAAAGAATCTTCTCACGAATATCCTCGATTTTCCAGGCGTTTTTGAAGACGTTAAACATCCTTACTTCACCTCGGCCTTCCCGCCGGCCTCCTCGATTTTCTGCTTCGCAGACTCGGAGAAAGCGGCTGCATTAACAGTGAGCTTCTTTGTAAGCTCGCCCTTGCCAAGAACCTTGACACCGTCAAGAGTCTTCTTGAGCAAACCAGCTTCTAAAATGGCCTGCTCGTCAACAACTGCGCCATCTTCAAAGACATTGAGGTCTTTTACGTTGATTACAGCATAGTTAGTGGCAAAAATGTTTACAAATCCACGTTTCGGGATTCTTCTTTGGAGAGGCATCTGGCCGCCCTCAAAACCGGGACGAATAGAGCCGCCGGAACGGGCTTTTTGGCCTTTATGACCTTTACCTGCAGTTTTGCCGTTGCCGGAACCGTGACCTCTGCCTTTGCGGTATACATCAACATTGGCGCCGGGAGCCGGAGCAAGTTCATAAAGTTTCATAGTGGTGCACCTCCTTCTTTATATTTCGGTAACCTCGACCATGTGAGCTATCTTGGCAATTTTGCCGCGGGTAGCCGCATTGTCAGGCTGGATAGTTTCCGCACCGATCTTGCGAAGGCCAAGGGAAATAGCGGTAGCAATTTGGTCATCTTTTTTATGAATAAAGCCCTTGGTCAGTTTAATTTTAAGCTGTGCCATGTTCTATTTCCTCCTTAGCCCAGGATTTCCTCAACGGTTTTGCCACGGGCTGCTGCAACCTGCTCCGCATCGCGGAGAGAACAGAGGCCCTGCATAGTGGCATAAACAACATTGCAAGGATTATTGGAACGGATGCATTTGGTACGAACGTCGCGGATTCCGGCGGTTTCCATTACAGCACGGACAGCGCCTCCGGCGATAACGCCGGTACCTTTGGGAGCCGGTTTCATAAGAACCTCTCCTGCACCGAATTTGCCTACCACCTCATGAGGAATTGTGGTTCCTTTGAGGGTGATGTGATGAAGATTTTTCTTCGCGTCTTCAATACCTTTGCGGATAGCGTCAGGAACCTCGTTAGATTTGCCCATTCCGAAACCAATGATTCCGTTCTGGTCTCCAACAACTACGAGAGCGCTGAACTTCATGATACGTCCGCCTTTGACGGTTTTGGATACGCGGTTTATTGCTACGACCTTTTCAACAAGATCGAGTTTGGAAGCATCGATTAAAGCCAACTGTATCCCTCCTTCTTAGAATTGAAGTCCACCCTCGCGGGCACCTTCAGCAAGTTCTTTAACACGTCCGTGATATAGGTAACCGCTTCTGTCGAAAACGACTTCGCTAATACCTTTTTCGATAGCTCTCTGAGCTACGAGTTTGCCGATCTCTTTAGCCGCTTCTTTGTTGCCGCCATAATTCTCAAAAGATTTTTCGGTGGTAGAAGCCGCTGCGAGGGTAACTCCGTTTATATCATCGATAATTTGTGCATAGATGTGTTTAGCGGAGCGGAAAACATTAAGACGCGGACGTTCAGGTGTTCCGCTGATTTTATTACGTACACGGAGGTGTCTTTTAACACGGGCCGCGTTTTTATCAGCTTTAGATACCATGTTTTTTCACTCCTTCTTATTTTTTACCTTTACCGGCTTTACCTTCCTTGCGGATGATGGTTTCGCCGACATATTTAATACCTTTGCCCTTATAGGGTTCCGGCGGACGTTTCTCACGGATATCAGCAGCAAGCTGGCCTACTTTCTGTTTATCAGCGCCATGAACAACAATCTTATTAGGCGCCGGCACCTCGATGGTAAGACCATCGTGCTCCGGAACAGTTACCTGATGAGAGTAACCAAGGTTCATTACAAGGTTGGTTCCCTCTTTTGCAGCCTTATATCCAACACCGTTGATCTCAAGCTCTTTGCTGAAACCGGTGCTTACACCGGTAACCATGTTAGAAACAAGAGTTCTGGTAAGGCCATGCAGGCTTTTCATTTCTTTAGTATCATCCGGGCGGGACACGATGATCTCGCCGTTTTCGACCTCGATTTTCATCTCAGGACGAAAGCTCTGTGTAAGAGTCGCTTTGGAACCCTTTACCGTTACAACGTTGGCGTCAACATTGACTTCAACGCCCGCCGGTATAGCAATCGGTTTTCTACCGATACGAGACATTCAGT
>CAZNVF010000071.1:0-7676 GCA_964576395.1 uncultured Oscillospiraceae bacterium | reverse complement strand
GGCTGCGGGGGAACCCCAAAGTAAAAAATTCCGGAAGTATCAGCGGATTATGAAATAGATATGATTTTTTGAGCGGTTATTTGCAAATACTGCATGGGATAATTTTGAAAAAATATAGTAACCGGATTTTTGAAGAACAAAACTTACATAAATTCCTCCGGTTCTTTATCGGTCCAAAGGACTATGGCTGTTGCAATAAGGTGCTCATGGCGAACGGTATAAGGCTCGAAGTGTACAAGGCGAAATATTATATCCATTATAATTCCATTGCCAAAGACGGAAATCACCGTACCTATGCCAATTGTTGCGCCAAGGAAACAGCTCAGCATCAAAACGATAAGAAAAATGGCGTTGTTCACCGTGCCGATAGAAAAACGGGAAAAACGTCGCCCAAGAGCAACAGTGAGAGAATCCCTTGCGCCACAGCAAAGGGACGCGCTCATATAGAGATATTGACCGTAGCACACTATTGCAAGGCCAAGCACAAAAACAGGTATTTTTACGGCAAAACTTTCAAGCGGGGGAACAGAATCAAAACGTTCCAGAATGTCAAGCCCTACTCCAATCAGGGTGGAATCAAGCAGAGTGCCAAAGCCAATATGTTCTTTGAGCAAAAGATCCACTGCAAGGACAGTGAAAGAAATTATTATTGTGGCCATGCCGTAACTGATGCCAAAAGTACGTGAAATTCCCTGATTCAGTGCGTTCCAGGGTGAAAGGCCAATGTCTGCTTTCAGCTGAAGATAAATGCCAAAAGCAATGAAAAGCATGGTAAGCGATGTTATAAATATTTTTGCAATGCGGTTTTTCCTTGGCGGAAGATTACGCCAAAACTTTTCCATTTTTGCCCCGACGCCTCCGAAAAGATGAAATTAAAACGATGTTATCATATTTGTTTGAATATGTAAAGTAAAAAATTCGGGTGTATGGAACAAAAAATTTGTTTTTTCTCACTATTAAATATAAAATAGCTGCGCTTTAAAATACAAAATAAACATATTGCTGTAAATTTTAAATAATATATTAATTATATAATAATATACTTGAAAATATATAGCTTTTTATGTATAATAACTCTGAATAATGGAGAATTATGTTCAGTGGGGGCGGAATATGAAGGAGATATATCTTGACAACAGCGCGACCACAAAAGTGTACAAAGAGGCCGCTGACGCTGCATATTTCGCTATGACTGAAGCTTACGGCAACCCTTCGTCGCTCCATAAAAAGGGGATAGAGGCGGAAAAAATAATGGAAACCGCCAGAAAAGATATCGCCGCGGCTTTGGGCTGCGAGCCTTCGGAACTTATATTCACCTCCGGCGGGACAGAGGCAAACAACCTTGCCGTTATAGGAGGGGCCATGGCCAAAAAGCGCCGGGGCAATAGAGTGGTAATATCCGCTTACGAGCATGACTCCGTTATGCAAGCCGGAAAATATCTTGAAAGCTGCGGCTTTGATGTAGCTTGGCTTTTGCCGGACGAAAACGGCGTAATTACGCCGGAAGAGGTTTTTGCCGCTGTTGACGGGAAAACGGTGCTTGTTTACGTAATGCTTGTCAATAACGAGGTTGGAGCTGTGAACTCAATATCGGAGCTTACCGCCGCGGCAAAGCGCAAAAACCGGGAAGTGCTGTTCCACTGTGACGCTGTACAGGCTTTTTGCAAAGTGCCATTCAAGGCAGACAAACTGGGGGCGGACTTTGTAACGGTAACTGCCCACAAAATAGGCGGGCCAAAGGGAATTGGCGCCCTTTGGGTAAAAAAAGGTGTAAGGTTGTTACCACTACACTTTGGCGGCGAGCAGGAAAAGCGCATACGCCCGGGAACAGAGGCGCTGCCGCTTATAGCGGCTTTTGGCGTAGCTGCAAAGCTTTCTAAGAAGAGTATGCCCGAGTTTCAAAAGCGTATGGAACTGCTTTGCAGCCATTTTTGTGACGGAATAAAAGATGAGGCGGGGATACTGCTCAATTCAAAAGAGGGGGCAATTCCGGCCATAGTAAATGTTTCCATTCTGGGCATTCGCAGTGAAATAATGCTGCACTTTCTTGAAAGCAGGGGGATATACGTTTCCAGCGGTTCCGCCTGCGCCATGGGCGCAAAAAGCCATGTTTTAAAGGCTATGGGCTACCCTGACAACAGAGTTGACAGCGCCCTTAGAATAAGTTTTGGAAGGGATACCACTACGGAGGAAGTGGATCTGCTTCTTACCGCCATTAAAGACGCAATGCATGAGCTTTGCAGGTAAAAGAGGTATTTGATGAAAGAGATCATTTTGATAAAATGCGGAGAAATAGCCCTTAAAGGGCTTAACCGCTCCGGCTTTGAAGACAGACTGATCAAAAACTGTAAAAGAAGGCTTGAGAATCTTGGGAATTTCAAATGCTGGAAGGCCCAGTCCACAATATATATCGAGCCGCAAAGTGAGGATATTGACCTTGATGAGGCGGTAACCCGCCTTCAAAAAGTTTTTGGAATAGTAGCCCTGACAAGGGCCTGCGTAGCAGAAAAGAATTGGGAGGATATCTGCGAAAAGGCAAAGGTATACCTTGAAGATACGCTTCCCTACCTGAAAACATTTAAGGTGGAGGCAAAGCGCAGCGATAAGAGATTTCCTATGACCTCGCCTGAAATAAGTAGGGAGATGGGTGCGGTGTTGCTTTCTAAATTTCACCACCTTAAAGTTGACGTTGACCGTCCGGATATTGTTGTAATGGTGGAGATCCGCGAAAAATTTGCCTATATTCATGGGGTACAGCTTCCGGGAGCGGGGGGTATGCCGGTAGGCACAAGCGGAAGGGCGCTTTTGCTGATTTCCGGTGGTATAGATAGCCCAGTGGCGGGCTATATGATGGCTAAACGTGGGGTAGATATATGTGCACTGCACTTCCAATCCCCACCGTATACCGGTGAAAGGGCATGGCTCAAGGTGCAGACCCTTACTGAAAAGCTTACGGACTACTGTGGAGTGATCGATCTTTTTTCTGCCGGCTTCACCGAAATCCAGGAGGATATAAAAAATAAATGCCCGGAGGAGCTTTTTACGGTAATAATGCGCCGCTTTATGATGAGAATTGCCCTGCGCCTTGCTGAAAAGGAGGGCTGCGGCGCTATTATCACTGGCGAGAGCCTTGCACAGGTGGCCAGCCAAACAATGCCGGCCATTGCTTGTACCGACGCCGTTGCAACTGTTCCGGTATTTCGCCCGCTTATAGGTATGGATAAACAGGAAATAGTCGAAATTGCCGAAAAAATAGGGACTTTTGAAACCTCTATACTTCCTTATGAGGACTGCTGTACAGTCTTTACCCCAAAACACCCGAGAACGAGACCTACCTTGGAGATGGTGGAGGAAGCTGAAAAGGTCCTTGATATAGATGATCTTATGGACCGCTGTGAGCTTGCTCACAAAAGATTCAGACTTTACCCAGAAAAATGACAAAAATAGATGATAAAATTTTTTTGAAAGGAGTGATTTCATGCAGTCGGAAATACTTTTGTTGAGCAATGTAAAACATGAGAAGTTTGCCTCACTTATACAAAGGGAGTTCGAGCTACTTGGAGTCACCAACATTAAAGGGGTACGCGTTGACGCTGAACGCCAGGCAATACATAGAGCGGTGGCACAGGCCATTGCCGATTATAATATAATAATGGTTATAGGAGGCATGGGCGAAAGAAACAACAACATCACTCCGGCCGCGGTTTCGGCCGCGGTAGGTTTCAGCACCGTTTCAAAGAATGGCGAGATATTCCCTGAAGGGGCTGAAATATTCCGTAACAAAAGGGGAAAGCCCAGCGGTTGCGCCATTGCCCAAGGTAACCAGTGCATAATAATGCTTCCCGAGGATAAGGATTCCTTCCAGTTCATGCTGTGTTACCGTGTGACAAAATACCTTGCGGATTTCATAGGAAGGCCATATTTTTTAAGAACTCTTAGGGCAAGAGATATCTCCAGAAGTAAGGCTGAAGAAGCCGCTGCCAAAAAGACCTTTGGCGCTGCGGCGCAGGTATTTGAGGATGACGGTGAAGTGGCCGTTCAGATATATGCCAGCGGGGCGAACAGCGTTGAGGCAAAAGAGCGGGGAAGCGCTGCAATGAAGAATATCATTGCAGGTATGGAAAATTCAGTTTATGCTGTTGACGCGGAAAACGTGGGTCAGGCTTTTGGCCGGGAGCTTGCAAAAAAAGGTCTTAAAACCGCCATTGCGGTGGAGGGTATTCAAAAGCTTGAGATCATGGGCGCGGCGTTCACAAGCGAATATATTGACAACTATTTGGGTACTGCTCAGGGAGTTGAAAGGTATGAAATACCTGAAAAGCTGCTGCGCCGCCACGGCACTAACAGTGACTGGACCGCCGCTGTGCTGGCCGGAGAGGTGAATAAGCATTACGGCGCAAACATAGGCATTGCCGTTACAATGGATATTGAAAAACCGGGCGATGGAGCTTACGTTGCGGTGTGTATGGGTGACAATGTCTGGACAGAAAAGGTTGTTGCTGAAAACCGCGATGAACTTGTTGCTGCTGCGGGAAGAAGAGCCATCCACCTTGCAAGGGCAGTGGCTTCGGCATACCCGAAGGTGTATGACAACGCGGTTTCCCTGATGGGCGCGGTTTCAGGCAAGAAAAAGTTTGTCACCGTAAGCTCAGAACCCAAGAGAAAATGGTACGCAAGGTTTGTTCCTATGAAAGGCGACAGCGCCGGCGAGCTTATCCGCAAAACCATATTTATTCTTTGCGTGCTCGTTTTCCTTGGCTGTATGGGGTATTTGAGCACCAAGCTTTTTGACAGCATAAACCATAAGAGCCTTGCGGCCAATCTTCAAAGTATGCTTTCCCAGAGTGGTGAAGTTCCGGATGATTGGGAATACCTTGATAAGCTTTACAGCCTTTACCAGGAGAACAACGACCTTATAGGATATATCCAGATAGAGGGCACCAATGTTAATTTCCCGGTTGTACAAACTTTAGAACCGGGTAAGGATGGCTCAGTCGGCCAATATTATCTCAGACGTGATTATTACGGTAACAGCTCGATGTACGGCACGCCGTTTCTTGATTACCGGTGCCAGGTGGACCCTAACTATCAAAGCACAAACCTTATAATTTATGGCCACAACGTGTATGACGACGGGCAAATGTTCTCTGACCTGAATAAATTCAGAAAGCTTTCATATTATAAAGAGCACCCAGTGGTTCAGTTCGACAGCCTTTATGAGGAAAAACAATGGCTGGTGGTGGGCGTGGTTCTCACCAACGCGTATAGCAAGGACGGACCGATTTGGGACTACAATAACTTTATAAACGGCACTACGGAAGAAACGCAGGAGTTCATAAACGAGGTCGCGAAAAGGACCATGGTCGTCACCGGGGTCGACTACAACGCGAACGACAAATATCTGACTCTTTCCACCTGTTGCTATGACTTTACCGATGCGAGGGTGGTTATAGTAGCAAGAGAGGTGCGCGAGGGTGAGGATATAAGTGAACTGGATACCTCTAAAGCTTACTATAATTCCAATCCGCTTATGCCGGATAAGTGGTATCAGGCCATTTCGCAGGCGCAGCAGTCCGATGAGGACGCGTCTTTTGGCGATGCCGAGGACGTAAGTTCTTCCGCGACGGAAATTACATATGTTGAAATATTTGAATGGCCGTATAAGCTGAATTATACTGTCGGTGAAAGACTTGATACCTATGGCCTTGTTCTAAGGCTTCACAAAAGTGACGGCACCACTGAGGATGTGACCTCCGGTTTTGAGGCGTATCCGATCTCGGCCTTTACGGAAGCGGGTGAAACGGAGATAACTATATATTACGAGGATTTCGTAATGTATTTTACCGTAACTGTGGAGGAAGATGACGCCAGTTCTTCAAACTCTTCTGAAACATCGTCAGAAGTGGTAATAACGGGGATAGCCGTGAAAAATAAGCCCAATAAACTGACGTATAAAGTGGGCGAGAAGCTTGATCCAACCGGACTTGTTTTAAAAGTGACAAAAAGTGACGGTACGACGGAAAATGTCGAATACGGTTACGGCTTTGATTATTCACCTAAAAATGCCTTTGACACTGTCGGGGATGTAAAAGTGACGGTATATTATAAAGATTTCACCACGGAGTTTACGGTAAAGGTCGAGGCAGCGTCCAGCTCCTCCGAGAGTTCATCTGAAACATCGTCCTCTACAAGTTCTGAGAGCCAGGCGAGTGCGGGAAGCAGCTCTTTGGAAGAAAACGAAAGCACTGTGAGCACGGTGGAAGTGATAAATACAAAAGCAGAGATAACTTCCGTGGCGAGCGTTTCTAACGGGTCATATAGCTCTTATTATGAGGATTCGCTTGTCGACACTGTTCTTGTGAACGGAACAAGAATGAGCGTATATGACGCTGTTTGCCAAATAGTAGCCTACGAGGCGGGTACCGGGCAGCCGGACGAATATGTAAAAGCCCAAGCGGTTGCCTCTTACACGTATCTTATGTATAACGGTGGCAATATAAGCGCCGGAACCAGCACCGCGAAGCTTAACAGCCAGATAAAAAGATGTGTTGCTGAAGTTATAGGATATGCCGTTCTTGACGACGTAAGCGATAAATTCATTCTTGCTACATATTTTTCTGAAAGCTGCGGTGTTACCGCTTCCGCAAAATGGGTATGGGGATACGAAAACCGCAACCTGATTTCCGTATCTTCACCAGTGGACGGATTTGCATCCTCTACATATAAAATATCTTCCTCAAGCTTTGCCAGCAAAGTGTACAGCAAAACTGGAATGAGCCTTTCCGGTGATCCGGACAGCTGGATCAAAATAACCAGTTACTGGGAAGGAACCGATTATGTCAACATGATCTCTCTTGGTGGCAAGAGCTATACCGGAAGGTATTTGAGAGAGAGCATTCTTGGCGGAACAAATCTCCGTTCTACTGCTTTCAGCGTCAGCTATAATTATCAAAGCGATGAGTTCGTATTTACAACATATGGCTATGGCCACGGAGTTGGAATGAGCGCCGTCGGCGCAATTGCTTACGCTAAGCAGGGCTATAGCTGGAACGAGATACTTCTAAAATATTATTCTAACTGCTATATTGGGGAAAAATATTGAAAACATAAAACAGTGTAGAAAACAGAAATGCTTCCACACTGTTTTTCTTTACGCGTAAATTCAAAATGCGAGCTTAATGCAATGCTTTTATCCATAAAAATCTGGATGAGCGAGGGGAAAGGCGAAAGGCCCCGTTATTTTTATGTTATGAAAATGGCTTGCAGCGGGCTTGAACGCTATTCATCTTTCCAATCCGTTCCATAGGCTGTTCCGCTTTGAGCTTTTCCGACACGCCCTGCCTGTCCGCCATTTCCTTAATCAAGCAATGGTACATTTCTTCCGCCCGTTTGTCAATATTGGCAAGGTAGCGGTTTCGCTTGCCGCTGCCCCAAATGCCGGTTGGCTGTTCTTTCCGGGAAACTCTTTGAAGGTAAGTCATTTTTAGAAATCAAAAATGAATTCACAGTAACGGTCATCTATTAAAAAGACAAAACGAAAACACCCACACGGGAGCATTTCTAATCTCGCGCAGGTGTTCTTCATGTCCGCGCTATTTGAAGGTGTTACTCAAAATTTTCGTTTTCCGAAAATTCCTGTGTTGCACCTCCAAAATGGCGCGTTTTTTAATTGAGAG
>CAZNVF010000070.1:0-7724 GCA_964576395.1 uncultured Oscillospiraceae bacterium | reverse complement strand
AAAAAAGTTTTTCTCGTGCTCATACTCGTCGGAAAGTTCCTCATATTCTTTTGTACCGTGCTCGAGCTCTGTCATTTGGTGCTCAAGATTGTGCATTCGGCTTTCACATTCAAAAATCCTCTCAAAAACCGAACGCATTTCAGAAATTATTGTTTTGTCACTGGAAAGACCGCTGTCTTGCCGAAGAAAACCTATTCTTTTACCGCTTCCTTTTGCAAACGTTCCGCTATCATAATCAAGGTCACCAATTATAATATTAAGAAGAGTTGATTTTCCTGCTCCATTTTCGCCTATAAGTCCTATTCGGTCGTGATCTTCGATTTTAAGATCAAGGTTAGAAAGGACGGTTTTCGCCCCGAAACTTTTTGTAAGGCCGTTTATATCGATTATCACTTTGAGGCACCCACCTTTTTAAGCAATCTTATATATTATATATTGTATAGAAAAATTTTTCAATATTATAAAATGAAAAAGGTGTTCAAAGAAGGTATGAACACCTTTTTCATTTTATCTCAACCCCACTCTACTCAACAAGTGTAAAATTGACACCCCTTGCTGCCATCAGCGTCTGTCCTCTTTCAACTCAATATAACTGTCAAGTGATTTAAACACCACAAAAACATGTATATAATAGTATCTGGCTTTGGCTTCGCATTGAGCTTTACAACTTTGGCATAGCTTTTGCTTCAAAACGAAATCAGATTATAAAAATTATTTTTCATCTTTGAAAGCCAATAGGTTATAAAATCGTTGTATTCTCTGAAATCAAGCAGGAGATATTCAAGTTTCTCTTCAATAAAAGCAGTAGCGTCCTCATCCCTTACCACAAATTCGAAAGACATATAATATTCAGCATTTGACTTGCCCTTACAAAAAAGTAGAAATCTTCCCTTCCTTCCCCTGCAATAAACGGTCCATCCGCCATCACATTCCGGATATCTGTAACCCATATAATCTTAATAATCAATTTCTAGAGTCACACTTGTTGTTATTTCCGTATAGAGGTAAATCACCGTATCTGCCAAATCGTCTATAAGTTTAATTTTACAGTCATTTAAAAATAATAAAAGAGCTAACAATAAAATAACACTATCCGTCTTTTCTACATTTATTATTGAGTAATATAATTAAGAAAATATGCCAATTTTTAAAGCCAAAACACAATGATTTCTTTTTTATCCACCTTATTTTGAAAAATTCATATATTAAATAATGAAATTACTAGTTTTGTTTTAAAAACTTACTAAAATCACTTGCTTTTTTTTATGATAAGTGTTATAAACATATATGGCTGATAAAAGATATCCATCTATACGAAACATTTCATATATTTTACATTTTATCAGTGGCAAAATTAATCATAAAAAGGAACTGTTAAAATGCCCAGAAAGCTTCTTTTAAATGGAACCATTCCGGTTATGATTGGTATAATTATCATGCTGCTTCCGCTTGATCTTTTTTTTCACACCGATGGCATTATCCTTGACCTTATTGGGTATTGTTTTATGTCCGTTGGACTTTTAATACTAAACAAAAAAGATGGCGGTTTTAAATTTTCTGCTATTTTTGCTGGAATAAGCTTTGCACTTTGCACGGTTATGCTTTTTGTTAAAGAAAGCCACCTTTTTGTACTTCTTCCACTTTGTGTTTTTTGCGCAACGCTTTATTTTATGTGTACCCGTTATGCCTTGCTTGCCGATAGAGTTGGCGACCATCATATAGGGCATCATTTCATCAGCCATATGTGGATAGATATTTGTGTTACCGCTATAGAGATATTAGCTCATGCTGCCGGAATACATGGTATTCTTTATTATATAATTGTTGCTATTGATATTTATTGTGAAGGCGTTCTTCTTATTCTTATGTGGCAGTTTTATAAAAAATATGACGGTACTGTTTATATTTCAAATAGCCAGCAACCCGTTGCTGAAGTTAATAACCTTTCACATACAAAATAATTTAAAAGAAAACTTAAGGCTCTACAAAAATTTGTAGAGCCTTTTTTGCATTTTAGTCCTGTGTTTTTGAGTAGATAAATTTCTTTGAAATATAAATATTGAAACAAAACGCAATATTACAACAACTCTCTGAAATAAAGGCCATTTGTGTGTTCTATGTCAGCTGGTAAACGCTTTTTGAACATATTGTATACATCTTCACAGCGTCTTGGAGTCTCATTAGTAAAATAAAGGGTCATAAAATCTATTCCTTGTATATTCTTATCAGCCACCCAAAGTGGCAAGCTATTGTAAAGCGTTCCGAATTTTTTCTCAAAACAGTCATAGGTAAATTCTTTTCCCCTACGGTCTTTTATCTTTCCAGAACCCTTACATTTTCCACAGCCATCCGCTTTTTTCAAAGGGCATGCTCTTGTTCGCATAAGCGGAAGATAGCCATATCCAAGCGCCCCACGCATCATTTTGCCGCCGAGGCGTTTTATTTTTTGAGACGAAAGCTCAAAAGATACTGTTGCATCGAAAAGTCCAAGCTTGCTATATTCAAAAAGAGCAAGACTATTTAAAATATTTAGTCCATGACCCCCATGAACAGTCATTCCCAACTCTTTTGCAATTCCTAAAGAACAGATATTTTCACAGTAGGCATGTTGCACACCAGCGTTTTTTAGTCTATTCAGTCTTTCACTCACCTTATTTTGCTCCTTTGGAAAAATAAGTGCTGGAAGTTCTACAAAAAGCCTATTGCCAAAAAGTTCTATTGCCTCTGGGCGGCGCTCTATTTCAGAAAGTGGAAGTATAAGCGCCTCTGCATCATTTTGAAAGTTAACCTGTTCAAATTTTTTGGCGCGTATTCTTAAAACTGGATCTTTTTTAGGAACATATACTTCTATTTTTGGAAGGGCGAACGGCACAAAATAATGCGGCTCTATTCTTCCTTTTAGGTTAAGAAGTTCCCCCAGAGCACGGCGGCGAAGATCATTCAGCTCACCTGCTGAAATGGCCGGTTCACCTTTAGAAGAAAAATTAAGCTTTTCAAGATAGAATGGAGTTCCTCCAGTTTTTAAAAGATAGCGTTTTGCAAGTTCAATATCCGTTGGGGCTTTCAGCGCATGTTCGCATATTTTTCCGCTCACTGTTACCGTATTTTTTCCATCGCTGACTTTCAGAACAGCAGGCATAACTTCTGATATTGAAAGAGACATTTCGACTGGAATTTTCTGGGGTTCATCTTTGTATAGTTGAGAAAGATCTTTTAAAACTTTTCCAGCAGCAGTTACATCATTGTGGCTTCGAAATCCAAACATATCCGTGTCACGTTTTCCCATAAGATAGCCGTCGGTGAAGCCTTGGCGGGAAAAAACTGCACGAAGCGTTTCAATATCTGGCTGCTTTCCGTCAAGAGCAGCTTTGCAGGCCGTCACCGCAGCCGCAACATACTCCGGGCGTTTCATTCTTCCTTCTATTTTAAAAGAACACACACCGGCTTCTGAAAGCTTTTGGATATATTCTATATGGGACATATCTTTCAGTGAAAGGGCATGATCTCTCTCCCCAAAGCTGAAATCAAGTCGGCAAGGTTGGGCGCAGAGTCCCCGATTTCCGCTCCTTCCACCAAGTATTGAAGATAGGTAGCATGCTCCGGACATACACATACAAAGAGCCCCATGAACAAAAACCTCAAGTTCGATATCCGAATTTTCTGCAATGAGTTTTATTTCTTCAAAAGAGAGCTCCCGTGCGAGTACTGCCCTTGAAAAGCCAAGACTCTCAGTCTCCCTTACTCCCGCAAGGTCATGAATTGTCATTTGCGTAGAAGCATGCATCTTCATAGTTGGGCAAAATTCCCGAACGAGCTTAGCCGTTCCAAGATCCTGCACTATCACAGCATCGGCGCCGCTTTCTGCGATATATTTTATCTCCTCAACCAGTTCAGGGAACTCAGAATCCATAACAAGGGTATTCAGCGTTACATGAACTTTTACACCCCTTGAGTGGCAATATGAAACTATCTCCGGAAGCTCCTCCTCGCCAAAATTGGCCGCATTTCTTCTTGCATTGAAATTTTTTGTGCCGATATATACAGCATCCGCTCCCGAGCGGACTGCGGCAATAAGCTGATCTTTTCCCCCTGCCGGGGCCAAAATTTCCCGCAAAGCGTTACCTCCTTTGCCATAATAATTTTATTAACCTTGTAAATTTCAAGTTGTACTTTTTTAATATATAAGGGGATAAAACAAAATCCCGAACGCTAACGCATTCGGGATTTCTGGCGGAGATGAAGAGATTCGAACTCTTGAGAGGCTTTTGACCCCTACGCGATTTCCAGTCGCGCGCCCTCGACCAAACTAGGCGACATCTCCAAATTTTGCTCGAGAAAAATAACTGTTCCATTACAACGCTTGTTTATTATACTAAAAACAGTTTTAAAAATCAAGGGGTTTAGCAAATTTTTTTAATATTTTTTGAATGTTAAGAATAAAATATAGTTTAAATGCATTTAATAAGTTCCACTGATTCTTGACCCTTGGAATTTATGTACTCCTTTTTTAAAACAAAACCCAGCTTTTTATGAAGGCAGATGCTTGCCGTATTGTCTTTCCTGATATGAGCAACTGCAGTTTTATAACCATAAGATTTTGCTTTTTCAATTGCAATAGTAACTGCTTCTGAACCGTAGCCTTTTCTTCTGTTTCTGTTAAAAATGATGGGACCTATCTCTACTCTATCGTTTTTTCCATATAACGAAACCGTTCCCACGATCTCATCATAAGAAGTTACCGCAAACATCTCAAAAAAATTCCCTTTGTAGTTGAGCAGATTCCATTCATCTACCATTTTTATTATATCGCTTTTCGAAATATCAGCGTAGTTTTCCTTAAGTATTTTCCAATCATCGTACCCAAAATGACGAAGTACTACCATTTACCTTCTCCCTTCAGGTATATTTTTTTAAAAGCATCTCCGCGCAGCGGACCCCATCCACTGCAGCGCTCATGATACCACCGGCATAACCAGCGCCCTCAGCGCAAGGAAACAGTCCCTCAAGACCTACAGCCTCTAGTGATACTTTGTTCCTAACTATTCTAACAGGCGAGCTTGTGCGGGTCTCTGGGCCGGTCAAAACCGCCTCCATGTCTGCAAAACCATGGAGTTTATGTTCAAACTGTAAAATTCCTTTTTGCAACACATTGGTTATTTCATCTGAGAAAAGTTTACTTAATGGCGCTTCCTCAACTCCTCTCGCATAAGTTGGCTCAACTTTACCAAATTTAGATACTCCACCATTCAAAAAAGCTCCCACCGTTTGAGCTGGCGCTCTTCCATTCCCTAATATAAAAGCACTACGCTCTATTTGTTCTTGAAAAGCTATAGCTTTAAAAGGATCCCCGTCAAAATCCGTAGCAGAAACAGAGCACACAAGTGCTGAATTGGCGTTTTTTCCATCCCGGGCAAAACAGCTCATACCGTTAGTGACTACAGTTTCATCCTGGTTTGACGATGGAACAACATATCCGCCAGGGCACATACAAAATGTATATGCACAGCGCCCATCCACCTGATATGAAAGCTGGTAATCGGCCGAACCAAGGTTGGGGTTTTCTGCATAGGAACCATATTGAGCACGATTTATATCGTGCTGAAGGTGTTCGATTCTAACGCCGACTGAAAACGGTTTTGCTTCCATGAGCACGCCATTTGTTCTGAGCATCGAAAAAGTATCCCTTGCACTATGACCCACAGCCAAAATCACGTTTTCGGCAGGAAAGCTATCGCCATTTACGGCCACAGAACAAACTTTGCCATTTTTTATACCAATATCAGTCGCTTGTGAAAGAAAATATACCTTGCCCCCAAGAGAAACTATTTCTTCCCTTATATTCTTTACGACTTCTCTCAATTTATCAGTGCCTATATGTGGCTTAGCCTTTATGAGTATCTCGGCCGGGGCGCCGTGTTTTTCAAATTCCTTTATAACAAAATCACAGCGTGGATCATTTATTCTTGTGGTAAGTTTACCATCGCTGAATGTTCCGGCACCGCCTTCACCAAACTGTACATTAGTGCGCTCGTCAAGCCTTCCTCCGTTCCAGTAATTTTCAACTGCGGCGGCCCTTTCATCGACAGCTCCACCCCGTTCAAATATAACGGGCTTTGCTCCTGCTCTTGCAAGATAGAGCCCAGCGAACATTCCTGCAGGGCCAAAGCCTATTATTACCGGCTTTTGTTTAGGTTCACTTTGCAGCACAGGAATGGCCATTGGCTTTATTTTTCTGAGAATGATATTTTTTCCCTTAAAGCTATCAGCTATTTGCTCCTCTCCTTCACAACTTACGGCAACAGAACAAACAAGGGAAACACAGTCTTTATGGCGTGCATCCACAGAGATTTTTGAAAATTCTGTTTTTATATTTGACGAGTGCCTGATATTAAGTACAGCAAGGGCCTTTTCAAAGGCCCTTTCGCTTGGCTCGTTTGGCGATATTCTTATTTCCGAAACTATTATTGACATTTTTGCCTCTACCTATTTTAAAAAGGAAAAGGCTCAAGATGGCCTTGAGCCTTTATTTTTTACTACTGTTTTTTGACTGTTACAGCCACAGAATAAGATCCTTCCGCCCAAGCAAACTGCCCACCCGGAAGCAAAACATCCGCCTGTACTCGGTACTGACCAGTTTGGCTTATCTCCCTTGTACTGAGATCGACTTGGATGACTATATCTTTTGCCGAAAGTGCATTTACAACATCGGCCGGTCCTATTATCTTTACTGCTACCTGATATGCGTTAGATCTTACAGTATACTCTTTAGGAACATTTATAATACTAATTTGGCTCGTATAGAAAGTTGTTTCTATATAACCTTCCAGATCGAAATCCAACCTAACCATATCTGTGTTGTCAAGACTTGTCAGCCCTTCAGGAAGTTCTACTGGGAAAGCGAACGTCGGACTATCGAGAGTAATGTCCCGAATATCAACAAAGCCAAGAAGAATATCGCTGTATTTGTTCAGTGTTGCTTCATCTCCCGCTACTGAAAGAGTACCATCAGAAAGAGACCATACAAGAAGCTCACTGTTAAAATATTCCGGAACATTAGTGTATTCAAAATATACTGGAAGTTCCTGTATTTGTTGGATCGGAACATAGACTGTTGCGGTTGAAGCACTCACCTTGATCTCGTCTTTATCATATTCCACAACGTTGCCGTCACCGTCAAGAAGCTCTATTTCACCGCTTATTCCGACTGTTGCAGTGTGTTCACCCTCAAGTTCAACATCAACCATAGCGTAAGTTATGTTTTGAATATCCTTTTCCGGACCGGTGATTGTTATTTTGTTTGGCGTTACATAGACATCCTCCTGAAGATAATCATCCGGTACATTGTAATCCCCAATTACAGAGAACACCACAGGAATAATTTTGTCAACGTATTTATCAAATTTTACTGTAATTTCCGAAGGTAAAACTGAAACGATCTCAAACTCTTTTTTACTTGAATTTTCCGCGATAAGTTCAAGCGAATAAGTTCCTGCCCCCGAAACGTTTGAAAGGGATGGCCTAATTACAATATCTTCCGCAGTCACGCCTCCTATTACAGAACGTGAACCCCTTATAGTAACTTCTACTGTCCGTTCCCCTCCTTCAATGGCAGTAAGCTCCATTTCACTTAAAAGCCCGGACTGTATATTTATATTTACCCCAACGCCTGAAACTGTCGTTTCACCAGTTGTACGGATTGCCGTAGATATTACAAACCAAACTAT
>CAZNVF010000069.1:0-7736 GCA_964576395.1 uncultured Oscillospiraceae bacterium | reverse complement strand
ACCCCTCCGCTTGCTTCTTTAAGAAGATTTATTTCATTTTCAAGTTCGGCTGCTTTTGCCATTTTTGTAACAGTATCGCTTGAAGCGTGGTTATAAGCAACAGGTCTGTTTTTAAGAACTCTTTCAGCGTCCTCATAAACATAACTGACGCTTCCACCGTAATTGTCATCAATAATAGTTTCTGTTCTTACGGCGATGCCGTTTACATGGATTGTTTCACTTATCGAGTAATTTGTGGCAATTTCAGTTCTATACGGATTATAAAAAAAGCGCCAAACCTGAAATCCAGCATATACAAGAAGGAATGCTGACATTATAGCTGCCAGCGTTTTGAGCATCTTACTTTTCATTTTTCCTCCAATAATCTTCAATTATTCCAAAAACGTTATTACAGATTTCATCCTTGCTGTCATATTCGTCTAAATATATCCAATTTATTTTTTTATTTTTCCTAAACCACGTGAGCTGGCGTTTTGCGTAATGCCTTGTTTCTTTTTTCAAGGTATCTATAGCTTGTTCAAAACCCATTTCGCCATTAAAGTATGGGTAGAATTCTTTATATCCTATAGCTTGAGCGGCAGTGCAATGCTCATCATGCTCAAAAAGAAATTCTGCCTCTTTAATAAGGCCATCTGCGATCATTCTTTCTATTCTCTGTTCGATCCTGCAGTAGAGCTTTTCTCTATCTTTAAAATTTGTCCCAATATAGCAAACATCGTATGGCGGTGGATTTAATCTGGAATTTTTTTGGTGCTCAGAAATAGCCTTTCCGGTAATTTTATAAACCTCAAGAGCCCTTACCACGCGACCCAAATTATTATAATGAAGCTTCACGGCTGTTTCTGGGTCAACTTCCCTTAACATTTCAAACAGCGCTTCTTTTCCATTTTCTTTTGCAAAAGAAAACAATTCCTCTCTTATTTTGGGGTCGCTTTTAATTTCGGCAAATTCCGTGTTTGTCAAAAGGGAATCAATATAAAGCCCAGTTCCACCGCAAATTACTGGTATTTTTCCTCTTTTTAAAATATCATCGATCGCTTTTTTTGCATCTTCAACATAATTAACAACGGAATATTCTTCTTTTATGCTTAAAAAACCTACCAGATGATGTGGAACCCCACCCATTTCTTCTTCATTTGGTTTTGCGGTTCCTATTGAAAGTTCGGAATATATCTGCATTGAATCTGCAGAAACAATTTCTCCGTTAAAGCGCTGCGCTATTTTTATCGCAAGCTCTGTTTTTCCAGAAGCGGTTGGTCCAACAACTGCAATAATTGGTATTTTCTCTTCCATAATACTCCCCATCACTGTTGGCGTCCAAACATTTTTTCAAGTTTATTTTTGCTTATGCTGATGGAAACAGGTCTTCCATGAGGACAATATTTAATTTTGGGGTTATTTAAAAGTGTATTTATGATAGTTTCAAGCTCTGGGGTGGAATTTTTATCGTTTGCTTTTATAGCTGCGCGGCAGGAAATATTTGCATAGAGGTAATCCAATTTTTCAGGCGTTACGTCATGGTGGCAGGCAACAAATGAATCAGCTATTTCACCAATGACGCTTTCAGCCTCTTTTGCTTTGACCCAAAAAGGAAGAGCTCTTGCAATAACTGTTCCTCTTCCGAAATCTTCTACAATAAATCCGAGGCGCTCCATTTCTTCATGATTTTCTAAAACGGCTTCGCATTGTTCGTCACTTAGGTTACATGTAATTGGAGTTATTACATACTGGCAGTCAAAAGCTTTTATGTGATCTTTTAACTTTTCGTAAAGAATTCTTTCGTGGGCTGCGTGCTTATCCACAAATACAAGTTCGGTCTCCGACTCCAAAAGTATATAAGTTTTGAAAATTTCAGCAATATATTTTAATTTTCCAAATGGAAAATCTTCATTGGAAATGCTTCTTGGAAGTTCAGGAACCGGAGTTCCGTTTTTTTTCATGGCCTCGATACTTTCGATATATTCTTTTGGGATATTTTCTCCCTCCATAGCAGCTTTGTCTGCTGCCTGACGAATTTTATACTGAACAGTATGAGTTATATTATTGTCTATTCTATAAGGTGTTAAATTATCGTTGTTGCGTATTTCTTCCGGTGAATAGTCCTGAAGATCATATTTTACTGAAGATTGCTTTGTGGGTTTTACTACCGGAAGAGTTGTTTGCTGAACAATATTTTCGAAATGCTTTTTATCATTTTCGTTCGAAAGTTCTTCCCAAAAAGCTTTATTTATTTTTTTAGATTCTTCAAGCACCGCAGAGATATCTTTAGTGTTCAAAGCTGTTTTTACACCATAATAAACAAGGTCAAAAATTTCTTTCTCATCCATAAATCTGACCTCTGTTTTAGCGGGATGAACATTTACATCGACAATTTCATATGGCACTTCTATATTAAGAACGCATCCCGGGTAGTTTCCCACCATAGCAGAGCCTTTAAAAGCTTCTTCAAGAGCTGCCATAGGGGTACGCGTTTTTACATACCGACGGTTGACAAAAAAATTTTGAAAACTACGGCTGGCTTTTGTAGCAATAGGTTTGGTGACATAACCGCTTATTTTAAGTTTACTTTTATTAAGTGGACTGTAGTTTACTTCTATTAAATCATTTGCAAACTCGCGGCTATATACAGCAGAAATAACAGCAAGCATATCGCTATTTCCATAAGTTGAAAGCTTCAGTGCGCCGTCACGTATAAAATTAATTTTGACCTCGGGATAAGAAAGAGCTATTCTATCCATGACTTGGGCAACAGCATTTCCCTCAGCCACATCTTTTTTTAAAAATTTTTGCCTTGCGGGAGTGTTATAAAAAAGGTCACGAACAACAATTGTGGTGCCCTTAGGGCATCCTGCTTCGGATATTTCCCCTATTTCGCAATCAGTCGCTTCACAGTGGTAACCTGTTTCAGAACTTTTTATTCTTGTGAGTACTTCTGTGTGAGAAACAGCAGATATAGACGCAAGGGCCTCACCCCTGAAACCAAGAGTATGTATTCGTTCGAGATCATCTTCTTCACATATTTTGCTTGTAGCATGGCGCAAAAATGCCTTAGGGATATCCTCGGGTTCGATTCCACAACCATTATCTGTTACACGGATAAATGTTGTTCCTCCGTTTTGAATTTCAACAGTTACACTGCTCGCTCCGGCATCTATTGAGTTTTCTACAAGCTCTTTTACTACAGAAGCTGGCCTATCTACCACTTCACCGGCAGCAATGAGCTCAGCAATATGTTTATCAAGAACGTTTATCTTCGGCATTTTTACCTCCTTACAAAATCAATTTTTAACTATACTTTTAAGTTCATAAAGCAAATTAAGCGCTTCGATTGGCGTGAGTGTTTCCACATCAGTTTGGCGGATTATTCTTTCCACATCGCTTTGCATAGCAGCAAAAAGATTCGTTTGATCTGCAAGGTCGTCTTTTTGCTGCATTTTTGCAATCTTCTCGACCTCTTTACCTTCCTCAAGGGCATTTAAAATTTCTCTAGCCCTTTTTACTACGCTATTTGGAATACCAGCAAGCTTTGCAACTTCTATTCCATAACTGTCATCAGCACCGCCGCTTATAATTCTTCTGAGGAATGTTATGTCTTCCCCTCGTTTTTTCACGGCAACATTATAGTTTCTTATGTTCGGATAAGCATTTTCAAGGTCTGTCAGCTCATGATAATGAGTTGCAAAAAGAGTTTTAGCTCCAAGCTTTTTTCTATCAGCAATATGCTCAAGCACAGCATGAGCAATACTCATACCATCAAACGTGCTTGTTCCGCGTCCTATCTCATCGAGTATGAGCAGGCTCTTCGATGTAGAGTTTTTAAGAATTTCTGCCACCTCGCTCATTTCGACCATAAAAGTTGACTGCCCAGCCGAAAGGTCATCAGATGCTCCAACCCTAGTATACACACCATCAACAATTCCTATATGGGCAGTCTTTGCTGGAACAAAACAGCCGATTTGGGCCATTATGGTAATAAGTGCCACCTGACGCATATATGTAGATTTTCCCGCCATGTTTGGGCCTGTTATCACAGCAATTTGGTTCTCTCTATTATCAAGGAGAACATCATTTGGAACAAATGGCGCACCATGAAGCATTTGTTCAACAACAGGATGTCTTCCTTCAGTAATCTCTATAATATCGCTCAAATCAACGGTGGGACGGCAATAATTATTCCGGGAAGAAACTTCGGCAAAGGATACAAATACATCCAGCGCGGCTACCGCATCAGCCGTTGCCTGAACCCTGTTTACCTGCAATGCAATTTGAGCACGGACATCTTCAAAGAGCTTTGCCTCCAAAACTAAAATCTTATCGTGAGCACCAAGCACTTTTTCCTCAAGGTCTTTTAGTTCCTGAGTTATGTATCTTTCACCGTTTGTCAGAGTTTGTTTGCGTATATACTCTTGCGGAACCATATTTTGATATGATTTTGACACTTCAATATAATACCCAAAAACATGGTTATAGCCTATTTTCAACTTTGGTATGCCTGTACGTTCCCTCTCAGTGGTCTCAATGGAAGTAATTTTCTCTTTTATATTTCCCGCAAGATCACGCAGTTCATCAAGTTCAGCGCTGAAGCCACTGTTTATAACGCCGCCGTCTTTGAGCGTGGTCGGCGGCTCGTCTATTATTGAAGCATCAATAAGGTTTTTAATATCCTCTAATAAATCTATATTTTTACAAATTTCACTTAGCAATGAAGAATTTATTCCGCCCAAAAGGCCTTTAATTTTAGGAAGCCTTGATATACTTGCAGCCAAAGTTTTATATTCGCGCGGATTGGCATTGCCAAAAACAATTCTTGTCATCATTCTTTCAAGGTCATATATTCCTGAAAGCTCCGTTGCGATATCCTCAGAAAGCATGGGATCATTGATAAGAGCCTCAACGGCAGAAAGACGTTTGTCGATTCTTACAGGGTCAAGCAAGGGCCTGTCCACATAGGAACGAAGGAGCCTTCTTCCCATTGAGGTGCTGGTTTTGTCAAGTATCCAAAGAAGCGTTCCCCTTTTTTCTCTTCCACGAAGGGTCTCGGTCAACTCAAGATTTCTTCTTGCTGAAAGATCCAGCTTCATATATGCCCCATCGGAATAGAACTGGACAGATGATATTCTTGTAATGCCATTTTTCTGGGTTCTATATAAATAATTAAGAAGCGCAGCAACACAGCGCTTTTCAGCTAAAAAAGCAAACCCGAGTTCTTTTGAAGTTTTACGGTCAAAATGATTATAGATTGTTTTTTCGACAAGCTGTTCATCATATTCATTATTATCAATTTGTTCACCAAGACAGTTCAAACGTTCCTTCAAAAAGCATCCGGCTTCTCTATAATCAAGAAACTCCTCATTAAACAAAACTTCGCTTGGCTTATAACGGCTTACTTCTTCGATTATTCTTGTTTCAATTTCTTTTAATTTTTCTCCGCCAGTACATTTAAGCTCACCAGTGGTAACATCGCAAAAGCAAATTCCAAAAGAACCTTTCTCAACAAAAAGACTGCATATATAATTATTTGTACTCTCCTCCAACATGGAGTTTTCCACTACTGTTCCAGGAGTTATTATGCGAATAATGTCACGTTTAACAATGCCTTTTGCAGTGGCGGGGTCTTCCATTTGTTCACAAATAGCAACCTTATACCCTTTTTTTATTAGCCTTGAAACGTATGATTCATAGCTGTGGTAAGGAACTCCACACATTGGCGCACGTTCCTCTTGGCCACAGTCGCGTCCAGTAAGCGTAAGTTCAAGTTCTTTGGAAGCAATCTTTGCATCGTCATAAAACATTTCATAAAAATCCCCAAGACGAAAAAAGAGTATGGAATCTTTATTATTTTTTTTTATTTCAAAATATTGCTTCATCATAGGAGAAAGCTCTGCCAAAAAAACACTTCCCATCTGACCATAATATAATATATTTTATCATAATAAAGAAATTAGTTCAAGAAAAAAAGCAGACATTTTAACGTCTGCCTTTTGGAATATTATAATTTAAATCTTTCTGAAAAGTTTGGGAGCAGTTTTGTAAAGTAAAATAGCTACAATAGAGGTTATTATTGCTTCCGGAAGCATATATGAACCGTTATAATAGAGTGAATAGATAGGAGAAACAAGGCTGAATTCATTTGGCCAAAGGGCATCCCAAATTGCCCAACCGGTTATAAAATGGCAGACAAACCTTGCAAAAAACGTAGTAAAAATTCCGAGAACAAGCGCAACATTTTGATTTTTTATTATGTTTTTATACATTCCGGCAAGTCCAATAACAGTATATGCAATAATGTAGTCTAAAAGCAGGATTTCTATTGCCATTCCAAACGAAGTCGCATACTGGATATTGTCGACGCCCAAAAGGGCCTGAAGAATGCTGTAAACAAACGCTGTAAATACACCCCACTTACAACCACAAATATAAGAAATCATAACAAGGGGTAGCATTGAGCAAAAAGTTACGCCTCCCCCAAAAAGCCAAAGGCCGCCAAATTTGAACATATCAAGGCTGAGCACTGTTCCAATAGCTATCATTACTGCGCTTAGCACAAGCTTTTTTAATATTTCATTTCTGTTTTCCATATTATGTACCTCCAAAAATTTTTATATGCAAAAAGCCGCTGCAGCAAAGAAAATGCCGCAGCAGCCAATAAGCCGCTTTGTGACACTCCCTACGCCGGTATTATCCGGATCAGGTCAAAGGGTTCGACAAAATGTCGTCTCAGCCAAGGCGCCCCTGTATCCCAAATTATTAAATTATTTTTATTAAGCTTCAAACTAAGCAAAAAGTTTGAGCTAATCTTCTTTTTCTGCGTCCGAAATCCCGTCCCATGGATTAAAAGATATATTTTTTAATGCTCGGTTCAGAAACCAAAGTTCCGGTGGAAAATTTTTGGGAAGTTAAGCGACGCATAACCTTCCCGCCTTCCAATGCAACGTGGACAAAAACAAGCCCAATAAATGCAAAGATGACAAAAAGCCAAAAATATTTCTCAAACACAGACATAGATGCTATTAAGAATAAAAGCCCAACAGCAAGCAAAACAAATTTATGCCAAATTTTAAGAACTACAGAGCCTTTCATTCTCCAGTTGAATCTGCTCATACTATTCTTCAGTTGCAATTTCTTTTACAGAAGCTACAAGGCTTGCAAGAGACTGAATTTCACTCGGAACAATGATTTTTGTGGCTTTGCCATCGGCAGCTTTTTGGAATGCTTCATAGCTTTTAAGAGTGAGCACCGCCTGTGACGGGTCAGCTTCATTAAGAAGTTTGATAGAATCTGCAAGAGCTTTTTGAACAGCAAGAATAGCCTCGGCCTCGCCTTGTGCCTCTCTGATCTTAGCTTCTTTAACCGCATCAGCACGAAGTATGGCAGATTCTTTTTCGCCTTCAGCAATGAGAATCTGGCTTTTCTTCTCACCTTCTGCACGAAGAAGAGTCTCACGGCGTTCACGTTCCGCTTTCATCTGTTTTTCCATTGCGTCCTGAATTTCACGCGGAGGAATTATATTTTTGAGCTCAACACGGTTGACTTTAATACCCCACTTATCAGTAGCAGTATCAAGAATAGATGTTATTTTTACGTTTATAACGTCACGGCTAGTAAGTGTGCTGTCAAGTTCCATTTCACCAATAATGTTACGAAGGGTTGTTGCGGTAAGGTTCTCAATTGCAGAAAGAGGGAGCTCAACGCCGTATGTGAAGAGATTTGAATCTGTTATCTGATAGAACAATACT
>CAZNVF010000068.1:0-7773 GCA_964576395.1 uncultured Oscillospiraceae bacterium | reverse complement strand
CTGTCACCGCCGACAGATATGGCTTTTTTGATGGTGTCTTCAAAGCTTTTAGCTTCAAAAAAGGCTTCCAGTGCAACAGGAACAGTTCCTTGACAAGTTGCATCAAAAAAATAAAGGGGCCGTATATCATCAAGCTTTCGGTTGAGATCATAGTGATATTTTAACTCAATATAACGTTTGATATAATCTTTATTTCGGCCTATTCTGGCCATAAAGATAGCGGCTGCAACTGCTTTTGCACCCTTAATACCCTCGGAGTGGCAGTGGGTAACTCTGGCACTTATTTCGGCAAATTTTTCTACCTTTTCAAGACTGTGAAAATACCATGCGACGGGTGATACTCTCATTGCAGAACCATTGCCAAAGCTGCCATAAGGCTTTGGCTCGTTGCTTTTTAACCAAGTTGAGAACATTGTGCCATACCCTGCATTGGGAAAATTTTTGCCGTATTTTCTCATGGCATTGATCATGCAGGCCTCGGTCCTTTTTTCATCACGCTTTCCGTTCATAAGGGCTTCCGCAACTGCTATGGTCATAACGGTATCGTCGGTAAAATAACAATTTTCGCTAAAAATAGGGAAGTCTTCACTTTTTATATTATTGAATTCATATATACTTCCGGCAATGTCGCCGATTATTGCGCCAAGCATCTAAAAAACCCTCCGTAATAGGTTGATTTATAATATATTAATTTAACACAGCATAAATATAACTAGAATCATATCATAAAATGTCACTTAAAGCAAATAATTGTTAACAATTTATACTTGATTTAGGAGAAGATATGTTGTACAATAAATTAGCACTCAAAGATAATGAGTGCTAAAAAGTATCTTTAACAATTTTATATATGGAGGCAAAAAATGGCAAAGAAACAATTCAAGGCTGAGTCAAAACGGCTTTTGGAGCTTATGATAAACTCCATCTATACTCATAAAGAAATCTTTCTGCGTGAGATAATATCCAACGCAAGCGACGCAATAGACAAACTTGCGTATATCTCTTTAACTGATGATAAAATTGGGCTCAACCACTCCGATTTTAAAATCACTGTAATCCCAAATAAAGAGGAACGCACTCTTACGGTTTCAGATAACGGTGTGGGTATGACAAAGGATGAACTCGAAAACAACCTTGGAACTATTGCTCAAAGCGGTTCTTTTAAATTTAAGAAAGAGATGAGCGACGACGAGCAAAAGGAGAACGATACTAACATCATCGGTCAGTTTGGCGTCGGTTTCTATTCCGCATTTATGGTAAGCGATAAGATCACTGTGATCTCCAAAGCTTATGGCTCTGATACAGCATATAAATGGGAATCAACAGGTGCAGATGGCTATACCATTACTGAGTGTGATAAAGGCTCAGTCGGCACCGATGTTATAATGCACATAAAACCGGATACAGAAGAGGATGACTATTGCGAATACCTTGAGGAATACGGTATTGAACGTCTTATAAAGAAATATTCGGATTATATTCGTTACCCTATTCTTATGGAGATGACTAAATCACGCCAAAAAGAAAAACCGGAGAATGCTCCTGAAGACTATAAACCAGAATGGGAAGAATACAAAGAGTGGACAACCGTCAACTCTTTGGTACCTATTTGGCAAAAAAATAAAAATGAAGTAACAGAAGAAGAGTATAACAATTTTTATAAACAAAAATTTATGGATTATGAAGATCCGCTTTGCAGTGTCAGCGTAAATGCTGAGGGTGTTGTAAGTTATAAAGCCCTTCTGTTTATTCCTGCTAAGACTCCGTATGATTACTACACACGAGATTATGAAAAAGGGCTTCAGCTATATTCATCCGGTGTGCTTATTATGGATAAATGTTCAGACCTTCTTCCTGAACATTTCCGTTTTGTAAAAGGCGTCGTAGATACTCCCGATGTTTCGCTCAACATAAGCCGTGAAATGCTCCAGCATGATCACCAGCTTAAAACTATCGCTTCAAATATTGAAAAGAAAATCAAAGCAAGGCTCATTAAAATGCAGAAAAACGAGCGGGAAAAATATGAACAGTTTTGGAACAGCTTCGGCCGTCAAATCAAATACGGAGCTGCAGCTGATTACGGCATGCACAAAGATCAGTTGCTTGACCTTATAATGTTTGCCTCTTCAAAAGAGGACAAGCTTACAACCTTTGAAGAGTATAAATCCCGTATGCCAGAGAATCAGGAGTATATTTATTATGCTGCAGGCGAAAACGAAGCAAACCTTGCTAAACTGCCTCAGGCAGAGAGAATACTTGACAAAGGCTATGAAATATTCTGGTGCACAGATGATGTGGACGAGTTTGTAATGCAGTTTGTGTCTGAATATGAGGGCAAAAAAATAAAATCAGTAAATGATGAGGATGCCCTTCCGGAAAGCGAAGAAGAGAAACATGCCTCTGAGCAAAAAGCCGCCGACAACAAAGAGGTACTTGACTTTGTAAAAAAGACCCTTGGAGATAAAATCAAAGAGGCAAGAATTTCTAAAATACTTAAGTCTCATGCCTGCTGTCTTACAGCTGATGGGAATATAAGCATTGAAATGGAAAAATATATGCGCAAACAGGGCGGCGAACTTGCCGATTTCCATACTGAGCATGTTCTTGAACTCAATGCGGACAGTACTGCTTTCGCAGCAATGAAAAACGCAATGACAAATGATAAAGAGACAGCTGAAAAATATGCAAAGATACTTTATAATCAGTCATTGCTCATTGCTGGATTGCCCATTGATGATCCTTCCGAATATTCTGACCTTGTTTGCAGCCTTATGAAGTAAAATTTAATCTATATTTAGATAAAAGCCGTAAGCGGATAAAACCACTTACGGCTTTCTTATATAATTTTTTAATTTAATAAGATTCTGTAAAAGCAGCAAAGCTCTCTGCCTGTAAAAAAATTTTCTGATTAGTTTGCGACTTTTGCAAAAGAATAAGCCTAGTAACATTTTCAAGGCTATATCATTATAGTTTCTTCTTGTTTTCTGCTCTAGTATGTATAAACTGCGGCAAATGTGCAGGTGCGGAAGAAGTGACCACATAATAATAGTGCGTACAGTAAAATGTTGGCTATGGCTTTCATCGCCGATATCGTCTATCTTTTATTCAAGAATTTCACTGAGTCTGTCTGGAGCAACACCGTGAATAATTTTAACCAGATATCAGCAAGCATTTTTCTGAGCTGCCCACAGTAAAATGACAAAAGGAAAATTATTAAAAAATGTCTCGTGATCGTATTTGCCGTTTAGGGAATAATCGGAAAAATAATAAAACTTGTTTATAACTAACCATATCATTGCCTATAAGGGCCAAAAAGATGCTTCCGTCTTTTTTAAAACACATTTGCTTCAAAAATACCCGCCGCAGTCTTCATCATGGTTAAGACGATCCATAGTATCAAAGGCTCTCATCTCTGTAGAGGAAAAACCTATGGCGCTGACCTAAATAAGCTTAATTTTGCGTTCTGGACGGATTTTCTTTTTATTTTTAAAAGAGGCAATATTGTTTTTAGTAAACTAAAGCGCACAGATTTCATAACTTTTTCGAAATATATGCTGTATTTTCCAGCACCTACTCGGATACATAGGGCCTTCATCTTTTGTTTAAGATATTTTTCTATGTAATTTACGGTGTTCAGAAACTCAACCTATTTAGCTTTTTTGTATTTGTCAAAAATATCCATAGATTTTGTTTGTCTGATTAAATCCATTTTTAATAAAATTTCATACAAATCCAACAGATTCCCTTTGCTATGCAAAAATTTATCAGTCTACATGGTGTGATTTAATCAGCAAGAAGCTTTTCTTGCTTTTGCAATACGCAGAAGCGCAGCTTCAAGAGTATTTTTTGGGCAAGCGATATTTATTCTTTCAAAGCCGTTTCCGCCTTCTCCAAAAAGATAGCCCTCGTCAAAAGCCACTTGAGCACGCTCAAGCATGAATTTTTCCTGTTCGTCAATGTCCATTCCCCAAGCTCTGAAATCAAGCCACATAAGATATGTACCCTGAAGACGATGTACTTTTACCTCATGAAAATTCTCAGCAAAAAATTCTTCGACCAGCTTCCTGTTTTCGTCAAGGACCCAAAGCAATTCATCCAACCAGCCTTCACATTTACTGTATGCTAGTTCACATGCTTTATAACCAAAAATATTAAGAGAAAAATATCCTTTTGTGGTGCTCATTTTTTCACGGTATTTTTGGTTTGGAATAAAAATATTTGAGGTTTGTATTCCAGCAAGGTTGAAGGTTTTGCTTGGGGCGGTACAAATGGCGCAGTTCTCTAAGTACTTTTCTTCAAAAGTGCCTAAAGAAACGTGCTCAAACCCAGGTAATATAAGATCAAAATGTATTTCGTCAGATATTATAAAAACATTATTTTTATAACAAGTTTCACAGATTCTTAAAAGTTCTTCTTTTGTCCAGACTCTTCCTATGGGGTTATGTGGGCTGCATAGAATCATAAGAGTAACTTCCGGCATTGCGGCCTTTGCGGCAAAATCGTCAAAATTTATTTTATACTCGGTTCCGTCAAGTATAAGCTCAGAACTTATAACCTTTCTTCCGTTTAATTCGACGCTGGAATAAAAAGGATAATATACTGGTGTGAACATGAGTACGGAATCATCAGGATTTGTAAATTTTGCCACCATCTCCTTAAGGGCAGGAACTACTCCGGCAGTGGCAACGAACCACTCTTTTTTTGGAGAAAAGCCGTGGCGGCGCTCCATCCACGAAATCACACTTTCAAAATATGAATCTGTTGGTTCAGTGTAACCAAGAACAGTGTTATCTATATACTCTTTAAGTCCCTCTCTTATTTCAGGAGCGTTGACAAATTCCATATCCGCAACGGAAAGAGGGACAATTTCTTTTCCGGCATTGGGAATGTGCTCATACATAGAGTTCCATTTGCTGGAACCGGTTCCTCTACGGTCGACAACAGTCTCGAAATCATATTTCATATTATTCTTCTATTCCTTTCATTTGCTCATTTACAAAGCTTTCACATGATTTCATAGCTTCAAGCGTCTTTTCAAAAAGATCTTCAAGGCTCCAGCCAAGGCGTTCAGCACCAGTTTTGATTACATCCCTTGAGCAGCCAGCGGCGAATTTTTTATCTTTAAATTTCTTTTTAATACTGGAAATGTCCATGTCCATAACGCTTTTTGAAGGGCGCATTTTTGCCGCAGCCCAAATAAGGCCAGTAAGTTCATCCGCTGCAAAAAGCACTTTTTCCATCTGGTGCTCGGGTTCAACGTCACAGCAAAGGCCGTATCCATGACTACAAACTGCATGAATAAGCTTTTCGTCAAAGCCAGCTTCGCGAAGGAGCTCAGGCGCTTTTTGGCAATGTTGTTCAGGCCACATTTCAAAATCCACATCATGCATAAGGCCTACAGTTGCCCAAAAATCTGCTTCGTTGGAATAGCCTAGTTCATTGGCAAACCAGCGCATTGTGCCTTCGACCGTAAAAGCATGGCGAATATGAAATGGAACTGTGTTGTATTTTTTTAGGGTTTCAATAGCGTGTTGTCTGTCCATTATAATGTTCCTCCTGACGATTATTTTAGCTTTTCAATAAGCATGTCTGCAATGGGCTCGAGCCACTCGGCTTCACAGCTTTCTATTTCACCTCTGTCACACTTTGAGGCAATATCCGGATCAATAGGTATATTTGAAGTCACAGAAATTCCGTATTTTTTTGCAATTTCGTCGATATGGCTTTTACCGAAAAGATAATGCACCTTTCCACAGTCGGGGCATTTAAAGCTGGACATGTTCTCAACAATAGCAAGAACGGGAATGTCCATCATATTTGCCATTTTAACGGCCTTTTCTACTATCATCCCAACCAGATCTTGTGGAGAAGTTACAACAATAATGCCATCAACCGGGAGTGACTGGAATACTGTAAGAGGAACATCTCCTGTTCCGGGAGGCATGTCCACAAACATATAATCAACATCCTCCCAAACAACATCTTCCCAAAATTGTTTAACAGTTCCGGCAATTACTGGCCCACGCCAAACAACGGGGTCAGTGTCGTTTTCGAGAAGAAGATTTACAGACATAAGTTTTATTCCCGTCTTGCTATAAACAGGAATTATTCCCATACTATTTGCTTCAGCTTTCATATTTATTCCAAAAGTTTTAGGAATAGACGGGCCCGTAACGTCGGCGTCAAGAATAGCGGTTTTATATTTGCGGTGCTGCATAACAGATGCAAGAAGAGACGTAACAAGGGATTTTCCAACGCCGCCTTTTCCACTGACAATACTTATAACATGTTTTATGTGAGAAAACTCATTTTCTGGAACAAGAAAACTTTCCGGTTTGTTTTCGCGCGATGGACAGTCTATACCGCAATTTTCACAGTTGTGATCGCATTTACTCATAATAAATACCTCCAGATAAAATGATTATTATTTTATCACTATTTTTTAATTATATCACTTTACTCAGGAAATGTTAAGATAAATATTTCTTTTTAAAAATTTTGTAATTTATGTCGCTTTTTATTGAAAAATGTGGTATAGTGCTTTTTAATAGAAGTTGTATAAGGGGTGGGTTATTTTGGCTTCTACAGCCGTTTTTGGTGTTGCTTTTGTGGATGTGAAGGGGTTTCCATTAAATAATTATGTTCCAACCGGAACTAATCTTGGTACGGTAAAAATCGTACATGGAGGCGTTAGCCGCAATGTTTGTGAGGATTTTGCAAACATTGGCATGCCGGTTGATTTTGTAAGCGTGAGTGATAAATCCTGCATAGGACAAGATGTTGTGACGTATCTCGACAATATAGGTGTTGGAACTGAATATATCACATGGGTCGAAAACAACGGCATTGGAATGTGGCTGGCAATTATGAATGAAAAAGGGGACCTTGCTGGTTCAACTTCTCAAATGCCTGACGTTGAGGCGCTTGGCTCGTTCATTGGAGCTAAAGGTGAAGAAATAATTTCTAAATGTGAGAATATAGTCCTTGAATTTGATATGTCTGAAAACATTGCGGAAAAAGTTATTGATCTTGCGGAAAAATACAACAAAAAAGTTTATGTTATTGTTGGCAATATGAGTGTAATTCTCAAACGTATGGATCTTCTTAAGAGGGTTTCATGTTTTATCTGCAATGAAATTGAAGCAGGAAGACTTTTTAATATGGACATGTCTAAATTTACTCCACGCGAAATGCTAGATATGATAAAAGAAAAATCAAAAGAACTTGGTGTTCCGTCAATAATAGTTACTATGGGCTCCATTGGGTCCGTATATTTGGATAATAATACCAGTGATGAGGGAATGTGTTCTTCGTATCCCTGCAAAATAGTTGATACCACCGGAGCTGGAGATGCGTTTTTTTCCGGAACGGTAATGGGTCTAACCAGAGGTTATAAAATAGGAAAAGCGGTAAGGGCAGGAACAAAACTTGCTTCTATGACCATTCAGGTTGAAGAGAGTTCCTGCCCTAAAAACCCTCACTTTTTTGATGAATTTGACTGATTTCAAAGTGTTTCCCACAAAATTCGACAAAATTATTGATAAATTTCCCCAAAAGAGTGTATTATAAGTAGTGGTTTGTGCTAAGAAAAGCCTTTGGGAAAATAGTAAAGCTTTCCTCGGTAAAACCGTGGGAGGCTTTTTTATTATAAATCTAGAGATGAGCAAAACATCACTCCATGAGAGACATCAGGTGGAGGGAGATAGAGATCCGAACATGCAATAAGGGCAAAAGGGCGTAAAAACCCAAACCCGGCGGGAAACCGAGTCTAAA
>CAZNVF010000067.1:0-7842 GCA_964576395.1 uncultured Oscillospiraceae bacterium | reverse complement strand
TTACCATTTTGGACCGCCTGTTTACCTACGAGGTAGACCAGATCCGCATTGTGGAGCCGGAGGAGGTCGGGGAACTGGCAATCCAGGATGGCGAGGACTATGTAACGCTTTTAACCTGTACACCTTATGGCATCAATACACATCGTTTATTGGTGAGAGGCCATCGTGTGGAGAACGCTGAAACGGAGTCAGAAATCCGGATCACCTCCGACGCTATCCAAATCGAGCCGATTGTTGTAATGCCGTTCGTGGCGGCTCCCATTCTGCTGGCGCTGCTGATTGTACTGTTACTGAGAACCCGGAAAAGAAAGCCGGAAAGAAAAAACGGGGACGGGAGTGAGGAAAGAAAATGAGAGGCAGAAGAATCATACAAAACTTTATGCTGGCGCTTGCTATGCTTATAACCTGCGGCCCTGTGACGGCGTTTGCAAGCGGCAATACCGTGGATTTTTCCAGAACATGCGTCATTTCCGTCACGCTGAAAACGGAGGGCGCGGCGGTATCAGGAGCGGAGCTGACCGCCTACCGGGTGGCTGACGCGGAAAGTAAGAACAGTAACCTGACATTTACCTATACCGAGGCGTTCGCGGACTTCGGCGGCGCGCCGGAAGAGCTGCAAAGTGCGAAGGACAGCGAGCACCTTGCGGACTATGCCAAGAAAAACGGGATCTCCGGTACGAAAGCCGTGACCGATTCCTCCGGCTGTGCGGTGTTTGAGGATCTGCCGCTGGGCCTTTATCTCGTGGCGCAGACAAAAAGCGCCGAAGGCTTTTCCGACTGCTCCCCGTTCCTTGTATCGCTTCCGACAGAGGAAAACGGCGCGTGGGTCTATGAGACCGACGCCACGCCGAAAACGGATGTGGAGCAGCTGGTGGATCTCACCGTGAAGAAGGTCTGGAACGACGGGAACGATCCCTCCTCCCGCCCGGACAGCGTGACCGTGAACCTGTATAAGGACTCCGTCCTTGCGGACACTGTGATTTTAAACAGCGAGAATAACTGGAGCTATACCTGGCAGGCTTTGCCGAAGAGCGACGGGTATTCCGTCGAGGAGGAAAGCGTCAGCGGCTATGCCGCCTCTTATTCGCGTAGCGGTTATATTTTCACCGTCACCAATACTCCGTCGCTGGTGAACACCGGGCAGCTGAACTGGCCTATCCCGGTGCTGGCGGTCTGCGGATTGGTGTTGCTTCTTGCCGGCGGATTCCTCCTGTGGAGGAAAAAAGACCGTGCGTAAAAAGCTTGGGGTTCTGTGTGTTGTGCTCGGCGCACTGTTGATTTTGGCTGCGGCCGGGCTGGCGGTGTACAATCAGATTGAAGCGGAGCATGCCGCGGAAGCGGCGGATGATATGCTTGTACAGATAAAAGGGGCAATAGGACAGACGGATACCAATAAACAGCCGGAAAACACAGAATCATCGGAACAAAACGATGAAATGCCGGTCGTGGAGATAGACGGATATGAATATATCGGGTATCTTTCCATCCCGTCGTTAGATCTGGAGCTTCCGGTAATGGCGGATTGGGATTATACCCGGTTGAAGATATCCCCCTGCCGGTACTACGGCTCCGTAAGAACAGATAACTTCGTCATTGCGGCTCATAACTATGACCGGCATTTCGGCAGGTTGTCGAAGCTGAAAACCGGGGATATCGTTAAATTTACCGACATGGAAGGAACGGATTATACCTACCGGGTGGCGGATATAGAGACGCTGCCGCCCACGGCTGTGGAGGAGATGATAAGCGGCGGCTGGCCGCTTTCCCTTTATACCTGCACCTACAGCGGGCAAGCCAGAGTAACGGTGCGCTGTGACTGGGCGGACGGATAAACGTGCGGATATAAAAAATCGGGAAAAGAATTTGGACGGAAAACAGGCGGCTCTCCGCTTTTTTAAACGGGAGCCTTGTCCGCGATACCGCCGGGCCGTATTCTTCATGGCTTTCTCATAAATTAAATGCTCGTTAAGGTTGTGCAGATAAAAAAGGCAGGAGCTTTTTTGCTCCTGCCTTCGTCTTTAAACAGCCCTGATTTTCTTCCGTTTTGCTCTTGAAAATTTGCTAATCAAGTCGCGGACCGCGTCCGTATGCCATCATTCAGTATAAGGTATTCATTGACCTAAATATAAGCACTACCCATTTCTCCAAAAAATGATTTCATTGCGTTTTTCTCAAAATTATATAATTAGATTTTCTGCGATATACCATACCGACTGCCTTTACCACATGTTTTTAAAACCTTCGATACGATCCTCATCATTTGAAAGCCCTGTATTTTATATTATATAGTCGTCAGCGTATCGCTCTTTTTGCTGATCAAGTATGTCCTGCAATGTAATACCATCAAGATATTCGTTTATTACACGATAGAGCCCCTGCCAAATTGGAAGAGAAGGGCAATACATACTGCGTTCACAATCTATAGGGTCATGATCTAAACATGCTACCGGAGCAAGGGATCCCTCAGTGAGGCGGAGAATCTCGCCCACAGTATATTTATCTGGGGATTTTGAAAGCATATATCCTCCTTGGGAGCCGCGGGTAGTTTTAAGAAAATCTGATCTATTGAAAATGGGGATTATCTGTTCCAAATATTTTTTTGATATATTCTGACGCTGCGCGATATCTTTAAGCGCAATGAAACCGCAGTTTTGGTGCTCAGCCAAGTCAATGAGCATACGCAGCGCATAGCGTCCCTTTGTTGAAATTTTCATGTTTAAACCACCTTATTAGCTTAATAATTTCATAATAACATGTTTTTGGCAAATTTTCAAGGTTAAAGGTTATAAGCCAAGTAGTAAATGGCCATATTTTGTTGTTACTAAATAGATACGATATAATAAAAAAATCATTTGTTGAAGGTGTTTATTAATTTTGCGACTGCCATAAAATGACTTTGCGTAAAACGTCTGAAAATAGGGAAAATTTAAAAAATGAAAAAACTTAATGAAAACTGCCCGTGCAAAAGGATATTCTGCAAACGTCATGAAGGCCGCAACGCCTACGAAGAATATCTTGGCGAGCTTTTAGGAACTACCCAACAGCATGTGAGCGCTTGTAGTAAAAAGACGAGAAAAATAAATATATTTTTGAAATCTGATTTTAAGAAAAAGAAAATGTCCGGCAGTAAAGAATACTTAGACTTTATCTTGGAACAGTTTAATGGGTTAGACAGAATATCGTACAAATATTAACCGCCATATCCCGGTGCAGAGAATATGATTTTGGTGGAAGATATGGATAGCGGACCTTCTTTGCATGAGTTTTTCGAAGCAATGTATGACGAGCTCCCTTTGCCTACAAAAAAAGAGAAAAAATGGTTCTCCAAGCTATTTTGAATAGAATTAATGGCCTCAATTTGAAAGCCATTTTTGTAGTGTTTAATATTTTATAGAAAAGTGACCGCAAGGAAGAAACAGTAAACCGGCTTTCTTTTTTTCACATTCCCCAGATCTTTTTGCAATATTCAGATACAGTCCGGTCGACGAAAAACTCAGGAGCTGCGGCTACATTTGTAAGGCACATCCTATTCCAAACGTCGCGGTCAAGGTAAAGATTTTGTGCATGGAGCTGTGCCTGCATATAACTACGGAAATCTGCGGCGGCCATGTAATAATCATTATTTTCAATAAGGTCAGCAAGGTCAGAAAAATTTTCACCTGCTATCCCATGACGAAGCCTCTCAAGAACGGATTTAAGCTCAGGATCGGAATCAATAAAATCGGTGGGGCGGTAACCACGTTTGCGAAGAGCGCAGACCTCGGAGGAATCCATTCCAAAGCGGATGAAGTTTTCTTCCCCAACGGCTTCCATTATCTCAACATTTGCACCGTCAAGGGTTCCAAGGGTCACGGCACCGCCAAGCATCAGCTTCATGTTGCCGGTGCCGGAAGCTTCCGTCCCTGCAAGGGAAATCTGTTCCGAGATATCCGCAGCAGGCATAAGCATTTCGGATGTGGTTACACTGTAATTTTCAAGAAAACAAAGACGAAGAATGTCCTTTGCTCGACTTTGGGAAAGTTCGCGACCAATGCACCATAGTAGTTTTATAATGCGCTTTGCAATGTAATACCCCGGGGCGGCCTTAGCGCCAAAAATAAAAGTGCGGGGGTAGATATCTGCGTTAGGGTTAGCGTCTGTTTCGTTCAAAAGCGCAATTATCCGTAAAGCATTTAGATGCTGCCGCTTATATTCATGGAGGCGTTTTGCCTGAACATCAAAAATAGAAGATGGGTCAATAGAGCGGCCGGTCACATCATATATTTCAGAAGCAAATATCTCTTTCCGACGGCGTTTGACCAATTCAAATTCAGAAAGGGCGTTCGCATCATTCACATGGTTTTTGAGAATGCTCATTTTGTGAAAGTCATATTCGTAATCTTCCCCGGCATATTTCTTAACAAAGGAGGAGAGTTCGGGATTTGCACAGCAAAGCCAACGTCTAGCGGCAATACCATTGGTAACGCTTGTAAAACGTTCGGGAAAAGCTCTGTAAAGATCAGAAAAGACGCTATTTTTCATAACAGTAAGATGATGGGCAGAAACACCGTTAACGCTGTGGCAACAGAAAACACATAGGTTTGCCATACGAACTTCGCCGTTTTCGACTATTGCCATGCGCTGTATTTCCCCTATAGAAAAGCCCTTTTCGCAAAGCTCAATTTTAAGCCTGCGGTCAAATTCATTTATGATTGTGTAAATTCTTGGCAAAAGAGAACGAAACATTCCTACATCCCAGCGTTCAAGAGCTTCGGGCAAAACAGTATGGTTTGTATAGCTGAAAAGCTGGAAGCAAATGTCGGCGGCTTTTTCCCAAGGATAGCCACATTCGTCAAGAAGTATCCTCATAAGTTCCGGAATTGCCATAGTTGGGTGTGTGTCGTTGATATGAACAGTTGCTTTTTCCGGCAGGCTTTCAAGTGTGCCATATGTGGAAAGGTGCTTGCTTACAAGATCAGAAATAGAAGCGCATACCAAAAAATACTGTTGTTTGAGCCTTAGAAGCTTACCTTCCATATGACTGTCATCGGGATAGAGGATCGAACTGATGGCCTTTGCCATTGCCATTCTGCGGAAAGCTTCAGGGTAGAGTCCTTTATTGAAAAGCTCCATATCTATAGCTGGGGCCTCGGCCTTCCAAAGGCGAAGCCGTGAAACATCCGGACTGTGATAACCTGGAACAAAAATATCATAGGGAACGGCCTTCACACTTTCATAGTTTTTGTGAATTACCCTGTGATAACCATCGCACCATTGTTCCTCTATTTCTCCACCAAAATGTACCTCAACAGATTTTTCTGCCTGTTCAGTAAGCCAGACCTTTCCACCGGGAAGCCACTCATCTGGTTTTTCGCTTTGCCAGCCGTCAGTAAGCATTTGTCGGAAAATACCATATTCATAACAGATAGAGTATCCCATGGCGGGTTTCCCTATGGTAGCAAGACCATCAAGAAAGCAGGCTGCCAGCCGCCCAAGACCACCGTTGCCAAGTCCCGCGTCAGGTTCATTTGAGTATATATTTTCCGGTGAGACACCGAAGGAGGCAATAGCCTCTTCAAACTCTTTGGCAATTCCAAGGTTATAAAGGTTGTTTTTAAGGGAGCGTCCCATTAGAAACTCCATGGATAAATAATAGACTTGTTTATCCCCGTGGGAACTATGCCTTGCGACCGCAGTAGAAGAGCGCTCCGCTAAAATGCGGCGTACTACTGTTGCGGCAGCTGTGTAAATATGGGGGTAGCTGGCTTCCTGAGGAAGCTCATCAAAGGTCTCTTTAAGAGCCTCAGTTATCTTGTTTCTCCAAATTTCAGCTCCGTTAATTGGAAACACCTCCCAAAAAAATTCAATACTTAATAATTATAATATGAAAGATTTAATTTTGTAACCAAAATATAAAATGAAATGAGAAAACAAAAAAGTCTTTCCCATCCTAGAGAAAGGCTTTTAGATGCTTACTTTTTTAATTATATCACCGCTTCTTCTAAAGTTCAAGATGTCGAATGCTTTTTTGTATACTTAGATAATAATAAGTTTACAATTCTGTAAAAATAATATGTGGAATTGGATGAAAAGAAATGATATAATACAATTACAGAAAAGGTTATCTTTTTTCTGGCGCCAAAATAAAGGGGGTACAAAAATGAACATAAGCATAATTTCCAGAAATACCTCAGTCCGCGATAACTTCCGCGAGCGCTGTGAAAAAAAGCTTTCAAAGTTTGACCGCTTTTTTGATGATGATGCCAAAGCTGTTGTTACAGTAAGTAATCAGAACGGAAGAGAAACTGTGGAGGTGATGATATCTTCTGGCGGCATGTTTTTCAGAGCGGAAAAAACAACCTCCGATAGGTTTGATTCTCTTGAAGCAGTTGCAGATTCCCTTTCTAGGCAGATAGTTCGAAACAAAACTAAACTTGAACGCAAATTTAAGAGCGGGAAATTCCTGCAGGAAGCGGAAGACGAAGGTATTCAGCCGGAAGAAAATTATGGCGTGGTGAGAACGAAAAAATTCCACGTAAATCATATGGATGTTCAGGAAGCGATCCTTCAAATGAATATGCTTGGGCACAGCTTTTTCCTTTTCCGCGATCCTGCAACTGGCGAAATAAATGTAGTTTATCGACGCAGTGACGGTAATTATGGACTTTTAATACCTGAAGAGTAACTTAGCTGGGCGGGCTTTCTGCCTTTTATATATAATGTAAGCGCAGACCAAACACCGACCGGGAACCAGCCGGGGCACTTTGCTCCGGCTGGTTATTTTTTGTTATCAAGCAAAGGCGGCAAAATAACTATGCCATAATGTGGTTATAAGAATAAATAAAAATAGTCGAAGAAAATAATCGGAAAATTATGTACTTTCTATTTTCAAAAATTGAAAAATCTATTTAGAGATTTTTAAAAATAGATATTGACAACAAAGAACGAAAATGTTATTCTATATTTAGAAAAATTTCTAAATAGTTTTCCGGAGGTATCTTTATGGTAAGCCAAGTAGCAATAGTATGTATGGTAATTGAAATAGTACTTGCGTTTGTAATTCCAATATCTGCCGTGGTTGTTTGGAAGGCAAAATCAAAAACAAGCATAGTTCCAGTATTTGGCGGAGTTTTAACATTTATACTTTTTGTTCAAATACTTGAGGGAACAGTGCATTCGCTGTTGCTCATGTCAGAAAATCCGTTTTCAAACCTTTTAAATTCCAACTTTTTTCTCTATGCGCTCTATGGTGGGCTGATGGCTGGAGTTTTTGAGGAAACTGGAAGGTATGTTACTCTCAAGTATGCGCTCAAAAAATACAATAATAAAGAAGAAGCGATATCATACGGCCTTGGACATGGTGGAATAGAGTGCATTATGGCGCTTGGGCTTGGGATGTTTGTAAACTTAGTTTTCGCTATGCTGGCTAATTCAGGTACTGATGAATTGCTACTTTTATCCATGGCTGGTGGAAGCACCGAAGCTCTTGAAAGCGCCATAGCTGAAATTTCAGGGATAACGCCAATTATTGCAGGCGTTGCAGTACTTGAAAGAGTTCTTGCAATGGTGCTTCATCTTTGCCTTTCAATGGTGGTTTTCGCTTCGGTCAAAAAGTCTTCTTTTGCGTATTTTTTAGCTGCTGTGCTTCTTCATACCATTGCAGATTTTGGTATACTCATGATGTCGCAGTATTCATCCATATATGTGGCGGAAGCTGTTTTAGCTGTATTTGTTGCCGGTTTTGCCTATTATGTATTCAAAGTCAAAAGGGGAGAAGTATAAAATGGGTTTTGCGGAGACTTTTAAAGCTCTTTCTGATCCGGTTCGCCGCGAAATTTTATTGCTTCTCAAAAGTGGAAAAAA
>CAZNVF010000066.1:0-7858 GCA_964576395.1 uncultured Oscillospiraceae bacterium | reverse complement strand
GCATTCTTATCAATCGTGGCAAAAATATCGGTTATTTTGTTGTCGTTTATCGTTATTCCACCCTGCTCTATCAAGCGTTTGCCCTCGCCTTTTGATTTAGCTATTTCAGCTTTTATAAGGGCATCGGTAACGGTAAGCTTGCCATCGACAAAATCGTGCTCAGAAAAATAAACAGTTGGCATATGCTCACTTGAAACACCACCTGCAAAAATTGCTCTTGCAGCTTCAAGGGCCTTCGTTGCCTCCTTCTCACCATGGACTGTTTTAGTAACTTCATAAGCAAGGCGTTCCTTATATGAATTTATATTACTTCCCTCAAAATGCCTCTCCATTTCTTCGATCTCTTCAACGGGAATGAAAGTGAGGAATTTGAGACATTTAATAACATCGTCATCTGCAACATTACGCCAATATTGAAAAAAGTCGTAAGGAGTGGTTTTGTTTGGGTTGAGCCAAACGGCACCGCCCTCGGTTTTGCCCATCTTCTTGCCATCTTTAGTAGTAAGAAGCTGGAAAGTCATACCTTGCACTTCTTTTTGCTCTAGTCTGCGAACAAGCTCAATTCCTCCAATTATATTGGACCACTGATCGTCTCCTCCAAGCTGCATTGTACAGCCATATTTGCGAAAAAGCATAAGAAAATCATAACTCTGCATGATCATATAGTTAAATTCAAGAAAAGTCAGCCCACGTTCGAAACGGCTCTTGACACACTCTGCAGTGAGCATTTTGTTTACAGAAAAATGCGGACCAACATCACGGAGAAGTTCCACATACCCAAGTTTGAGAAGCCAATCACCATTTCTTGCAACAATGCATTTGCTTACGTCGACGATTCGGTTCATCTGTTCAAGAAATTTATCAGCATTATAATTTATTTCATCAATCGTGAGCATTTTTCTCATATCAGTTTTCCCGGTTGGATCACCAACCATAGTAGTTCCCGTGCCAAGAAGAAGTATGGGTGTGTGTCCAGCCTTTATCATACGGTTGATAACCATAAGCTGAAGAAAATGCCCAACATGAAGGCTGTCAGCGGTGGCATCAAAACCAATATAGAACACCACTTTTTCATTTTCTAATGTACGTTTAATTTCTTCAGGATGAGTCATCTGGGCAATAAGGCCACGACGCTCAAGATCTTCATAAATTGTCATTTTCGTTTCCTCCATTTATTCATTTTCTTGTTCAAGAATAATGTTCAAAGATTTTATGTTACTGTTGGTTATACTTACAGGCAATCAGAATGTATAATGACCTTTGAATAGGTTACGGTCAATCTTTAATTCTATAACATTGTAACTGTGAGTAATGTTCTCATAATAATTTTATAAAAAATCCCTCTGTCGGGGTTATTCCGACAGAGGGCGAATTAGCGCGGTACCACCTCTAGTTTGCTACAAAGCTGCAGCCTCAGTGAACATTTTGATGCTCAAACGCTATAACCGGCGCACCGGACAAAACCTACTATTATTTCGGAATTGCTGCTTGGGAATGTATTCACTGCTGTTTTGCCCGCTTCTTTACACCCAACAGAAGCTCTCTTTGCCGCTTGAAACAGGGCTACTTCTTTCCTTCATATGTTTGGATTATACATTATTAATTTAAATTTGTCAACCATTAGACATACTGAGAAGTTCTTCAGCGCTCTTTTTAAGTGCCCCAGTTATTTCTCCGCCCATGATCCTTGCTAACTCGTTTATCCGGCCTTCTTTATTAAGGCATTCAACAGATGTATGTGTTCTGCCATTTTCTGTACTCTTTGAAATGAGTAAATGAGTGTCGGCAAAAGCTGCAACCTGGGCGAGGTGAGTTACACAAATTATCTGCCTTCCATGAGAGACCTGCTTTAACTTTTTTCCCACTTTCTGCGCAGCAAACCCAGAAATTCCAGTATCAACCTCGTCGAAAATAAGCGTATCTACATCATCTTTATCTGCAAGAACATTTTTAATGCTGAGCATAATTCTTGAAAGTTCACCGCCCGAGGCAATTTTTGCTAGCGGTTTAAGGGGTTCACCGGCATTGGTGGCAATATAAAATTCAATATTGTCACAGCCAGAATCAGTAAAACCGGTGTGATTAAAATTTACGCTGAAGCGTACATTTGGCATATTGAGATATGAAAGTTCATCTGCAACAGATGTTTCAAACACTTTGGCTGTAGTAAGGCGTTTTTTAGTGAGTTTTTTAGCTTTTTCATTAAGAGTATTTTTAATATCTGCCAATTCTAAGTTAAGTTTTTCAAGTAGTTCTTCTGAAAATTCTATATCTTCAAGTTCAGCAACAGCTTTTTGATAATATTCCATAAGGCTGTCAACGCTTCCACCATATTTGCGCTTAAGCCTAAAAATCTGGTCGAGACGTTTTTCTGTTCTGTTTTGCAGTTCAGGGTCAAAATCCAGTTCGTCTGCAGCGCTTTTTATGTCGTTTGCAAATTCTTCAAACTCATAATACATCTCTTGAAATTTTTCAGAGAGCCCTTCAAAATCAGGGAAAAACTCTGAAAGTCTGTTTGCATTTTTTATTGCTGTAGAAAGCCCTTCAAGTGCACCTTCAGTATCGTCCGTTCCATCCAGAGCAGAAACCGTTTCGGAAATAAGTTCCATTATATTTTCAGAGCTCTTTATGCGTTTGCTCAGTGCAAGAAGGCTTTCCTCTTCACCTTCCTCAATAGCGGCGTTTTCTATTTCGGCTATTTGATATTTGAGCATATCTATTCTTGCGGCTTTATCTGAATCGTCTAGAGTAATTTTTTTAATTGCGCACTCGGTTTCTTTATATTTTTTATAAACTTCTTTATATTCTGAAAGTTCCTCTTCAGTATCACCGAAAGAGTCTATATATCTTATATGGAGCTCCGGATTTTGTAAAACAGCACTGTCGTGCTGCCCATGAACATCAATAAGCACAGATGAAAGTTGTTTCAATATACTTGCTGTTGCAGGGCGCATATTAACTTTACATATGCTTTTACCTTCGGATGAAATTTCTCTTGAAATAAGCAGTTCATCACTATCCTCAGGATCATAGCCAAGTTCTTCAAGAAGCAGAGTTACTTTTTGCGATACATTTGTAAAAACTGCGGTAACTACAGCTTTGCTTTCACCGGTCCTTACAAGTTCACGGTTTGTCCTTCCGCCCAAAACGGCATTTATTGAATCAATAAGTATAGATTTACCTGCTCCAGTTTCACCAGTAAATACATTAAACCCAGTCTCAAAGTCTATTGATGCGCTTTCTATTACAGCGATGTTTTTTATAAAAAGTTGGGAAAGCAAACTTAAAAACCCTCCTTTTCAAAAATTAAGTTAGTCTATAAGTTTTTTTATTTTTTCAACAAGGGCCAAAGCAAGATTTTCATCACGCATAAGTATAAATATGGTATCATCGCCTGCAAGAGTTCCGACAATACCTTCATGGTTCATTGCATCAAGCACAGCACATGCTGCATTTGCCATGCCAGTAAAGCATTTTATAACTATAATATTTCCAGCACAGTCAACGCCTTTGACTGATTGGCTGAAAACAGCATATTTTGTGCTGATATCGGTATTGTTTTCTGAAGGGGCAGAGACATAGCGATATTTCCCATTGCTTATCATAGTTTTTACAAGGCGAAGTTCTTTAATATCTCTTGAAACGGTGGCTTGGGTAACATCAAAACCACTTTCTCTAAGATAAACTAAAAGATCCTCTTGCGTTGCTATATCTTTTTCAGATATCAGTTCCAAAATTTTGGAATGACGTTTTGTTTTCATTCTATGTTCTCCTTATCTTCTTCCGATAATTTTTTGGTTAAGAACTTCGTAAAATCCACGCCCCGATATATTTACAAAGCGAACACATTTTTTAGATGCTCTAACAGTAATTTTTTCATTCTTTCTGATATAAAAAACTGTTTCACCATCCACAACAATGTCCAGTTTTCTTTCGCCACCGCTAAAAGACGAACTTACGTTTATTTCTTTATCTGAAGAAAAAACTATCGATCTTGTTATCAATGAGTGTGGGCAAACGGGGGTCATTATAATTGCGTTTAAGGTGGTATCCAATACCGGGCCTCCAGCAGACATTGAGTAGGCTGTGGAACCATCCGGAGTTGCCAACAATATTCCATCTGCACGGTAACGGCAAACTTCTCTTCCATTGCATTCAACGAAAAGTTCCACAGTTTTTCCAGGGTGAGTTTTTGTTATATAAACATCGTTTACAGCTGAAATAATTTTTTCACCCTTTAAAATTTCGAGCACCATTCGCTTTTCAACTGGACATCCTTCGGAAAAGAGCTTCTCAATATCTATAATATCGCTTTCCTCAAGATCAGAAAGAAAACCAAGTCTTCCGGCATTTATGCCAATGATTGGTTTATCATAAAGTATCGCCGTTTCAGCGGCTCTTAAAATAGTTCCATCACCGCCGACAACAAAAACAATATCGGCTTTAGAAAATGCTTCGTTGCGGTCCATAAAAACAACGTTTTCTGAATTTATAAATTTCTCAAAAGAAACTTCCATGAAAGGCTTAATTTGATATTTATTTATTTCACTTATTAACTTTTCTGTACAAGGCAAAACGGAGGACTTCTTAGGGCTCATAATGACAAGCACATTTGATTTACCGCTTTCCAGCCTAATTCTGCTATCGTCTTTCATCTTTCCGGTCCCTCTTTCTTGTCAAGTTCATTATGTGAGAAATCAACAATATTCTTTATTTCTTCAACTGAAACGGAAAGCTCAGGTTCTTTCTTAGTGAGCACCATAAGGTATTCAATATTACCCTGAGGACCTTTAATAGGAGAAAATTCAATGCCAACTATACCGAATCCTGAGCTTTTGGCAAAACCGACAACTTTTTCAAGAACTTCAACATGAGTATTATAATCTTTAACTACACCATGCTTGCCTACTTTTTCTTTGCCTGCCTCAAACTGTGGCTTTACAAGACAAACTATCATAGCGTCGTTAGAAAGAAACTGGCTGAGCACCGGAATAACAAGCCCAAGAGAGATAAAAGAAACGTCTATACTTACAAAATCAATTACATCCGGAATTTGTTCTTTAGTTATATATCTTATATTTGTGCGTTCAAGATTTATAACACGTTCATCCTGTCTTAATTTCCAAGCAAGCTGACCGTAACCGACATCAATTGAATAAACTTTTGTTGCCCCTTTTTGAAGCATACAATCTGTAAAACCTCCGGTAGAGGCTCCGACATCCATGCAGATTTTGCCTTCAAGTTTGAAGTTATAAAGTTCCATAGCCTTCTCAAGTTTAAGTCCGCCGCGGCTTACATATTTAAGATTTTCCCCGCGAAATTCTATATTATCTTCTTGGGTCACCGGCTCACCAGCTTTGTCAGCTTTTTGCCCATTTACATATACTTGTCCAGCCATAATTGCTGCCTTTGCTTGTTCCCGGCCTTGGATTATGCCCCTTGATACAAGTTCTGAATCGAGACGCTGTTTCTTTGCCATCAATTAATTGGCCTCCCCTTTAATAAGCCTAAGCATTGAATCTTCGTCAAGCTCGTATCTTTTCATTGCAGTCTCGACTTTCATGTGTGATATAAAACCATTTATACATTTAAAAATATATTTTCCACAAAAACCCGACCCATATAGTTCAGATCCAAAATGTTCAGCAATGCTACCGTGCTTAATAGATTCCTCAAAAAAGAATACATTTTTATGTCTTTTAGCAATTTCAACAGCTTCGCGATCAATAGGAAATACCTTGCCAAGTTTGAGCACAGAGGCCCCTGATCTTTCTGCTGCACCACAGGCAAAAACAAAAAGCCGTCCATAACATATTATAAGGTTTTCACTTTTGTTATCAAAAAAGTCAAAGTCACAATAATTTTTACGGTATCTCTCGGGAACGGTCCTCTCCACATCTCTGGGATATCTTACAACCTGCACTCCATTGGTGGAAAAAGCAGAATTAAGATTTTTTTCAAGTTCAGCATAATTCGACGGACAATATATATTAATTGCTGGAACAGCAGTCAAAATTGGAATGTCAAAAATTCCTTGATGAGTTTCGCCGTCACCGCCCACAATACCGGCTCGGTCAACGGCAATGACAACATGTTTTGGTTCTATAGAAGTGTCATGTATTATTTGGTCGCAGGAGCGTTGAAGAAATGTAGAATATACTGCAAAAACCGGTTTCATTCCCCCAGTAGCAAGACCAGCAGCAAAAGTCATAGCATGTTCCTCAGCAATGCCAACGTCAAAAAATCTATCAGCAAATTTATCCGCAAAAGGGCGAAGCCCGGTTCCATCCGTCATTGCGGCTGTTATCGCGCAAATTGTTTTATCTTTTTCGGCAATTTTGCAAAGGCTTTCGCCAAAAGCATCGGAAAAAGACTTTTCCGGTTCTTTAATGAGCTTGCCATTTTCCTTATTAAATGGAGCTACACTGTGGAACTTTGATGGGAACTCCTCAGCAGGCTCATACCCCTTCCCTTTGATTGTATTGACGTGAACAAGTACAGGGCATTTGATATTTTTTGCACGGCGAAGTGTCCGTATAAGCATTGGCACATCGTGCCCGTCTACTGGACCAAGGTAAACGAAGCCAAAATGCTCAAAAGTATTGCTTCCGTAATAAAAATCCTTTAATCCTGTTTTTGCAGTTTTTGCTATCTTAAAAATTTCCTTACCTATAACAGGGATTTTAAGCAAGATTTCCTGTAAATGATCTTTAAACTTGAAATAACTGTCTTTAGAGCGAATCTTCGCAAGATATTTGGCCATAGCGCCAACATTTGGAGAAATACTCATTTCATTATCGTTTAGAACAACAATAAGATTTGTTCCGCTTCTGCCAGCATTGTTGAGCGCTTCATATATCATTCCTCCGGAAACAGCTCCATCACCAACAACGGCGATAACAGGGCTCTTATCCCCTCCCTGCAGTCTTTTGGCTTCAGCTATTCCGAGGGCCGCGGAAACCGATGTACTTGCATGACCAGCGACAAAAGCATCGTGCACACTCTCTGCATTTTTCGGAAAACCAGAAAGTCCGTTTTCTGTGCGAATACCAGTTATGTCTCGACCGGTAAGGATCTTATGAGCATAACACTGGTGCCCAACGTCCCAGATGATCGGTTCTTCTGGCGAGTTAAAAACATAATGAAGAGCAACAGTGAGCTCTACGACGCCAAGGTTTGAGGCAAGGTGACCACCAGTAACGGAAACTTTATTTATGATCTCTTTACGAACCTCATCACAAAGCTCTGCAAGTTGCTCGTTATTAAGATGTTTTATTCCATAAGGTAGATCAAGATTTTCAAGGAAAGATCTTTTCATTTTTATCTCCAACAGAATTATATTTAAAATAATTTATTTTTCTATCCGTGTGGAAAGAAAATCAAGTAAGCCATATAAAGAAGCTGTGTCGTAACCGAATTTATCAAGTTCAGTAACTATGTTTTTTGCTTCAGCAATAGCTCTTTCTGCATCTTCTCTAGTTTTTTTTTCACCGTGAATTTTAACATATGAGTTGAGTTCACAGTTCTCATAGTCGCCACTGAAGTCAAGAAGATCGTCTATCATTTGAAAAGCACGGCCAAAAGCATCAGCATATTTTTCGGCCAAATTGCAAAACTCATCACTTGCGCCGGCCGCCGCACAGCCAACCAGAGCGGAAGCTTTTATAAGGGCGGCAGTTTTTAAAGCATGTATCGACGCAAGTTTTTCAGCGGATACAGAATGGCCCGCAGCTTCAAGATCCATAACTTGACCTGCAACCATTCCTCGATAACCAGTATATTTTGCAAGTATTTTTATAGCTTTAACGGCTCTTTCAGGGTGTTTATATGCTGAATCGCTTTCAGAAATTACAGAAAA
>CAZNVF010000065.1:2934-7918 GCA_964576395.1 uncultured Oscillospiraceae bacterium | reverse complement strand
TTGTTTCTCAGATTGTTTAGACTGTTGATGATAATCCTCCGCTCGTATTCGTCAATCGCTATGTAGTATTTTTGATTTCGCATATCGCTTGACCTCCTTTGCCTACATTGTAGCAAAGAGGATTTCTCTTTGCGAATGTGCGATTTGAAGCTCTGCATAAAGAAAGCCAGCGTGGAAAGCATTTCTGCCTTTCACGCTGGCTTTTGCCTTTGCAACGCCCATAAAGTTGATGTTTGATTGCTGTTTTCAAATTCCTTCCTTATGTGGCGTTAGCATTAGAAAGAGCTTTTGTTTTTATATTCTATTACAAGGGTCCTATAAAACACTAATGATTCATTTTTCCTCAGGCTCCATGTCTTCTGTCATCTCTGACTTTTTGATCTCTATAGTATCTGCTCTCATACCATCTACAGAAATTACTGTGACATCAAAGCCATCGCTTTCAAAGGTATCGCCAACTTCTGGAATTTTATCAAGTTCGTCCATTACCCAGCCGCTTACTGTTGAATATGGAACATCTTTTTCAATATTAAGATTTTCAAAAAGTTCTTCCGGCGCGGCGCTTCCTGATACGGTATAAACGCCATTGTCGTCCTCTTTAAAATCCTCCTCTATCTCGTCATGCTCGTCCCAAATATCTCCGACAAGTTCTTCCAAAATATCCTCCATAGTCGCTATTCCGTAAGTGCCGCCGTATTCATCGGTCACTATGGCCATATGACATTTTTCTTTTTGAAATATTTTAAGCAGAGCACCAATTTTTATTGTTTCTGGAACAAATATCGGCTTTTTCATTGCCGCTTCTATAGGCTTATTGTTTTGCACCATCTCTTTATAGAAATCTATCTGGTGAATTATTCCCACTATATCATCAATGCTGCCATCATATACAGGCAACCTTGAGTATCCGCTCTCAGAAAAAACATCCATAATCTCTTCTTTGGTAGATTCTCTTGAAATTGCCGTCATATCTACCCTTGGTGTTGCAACATCTCCCGCGTCATTTTCATTAAGCTCAAGCACGCTCTTTATCAATTCACTCTCTTGCTCGCCGATCTCCCCGCTATGCTCTACCTCGTCAACAATGGTGAGGAATTCCTCCTCTGTTAAAGACCGAGCATCGTTGCTTTTGACCAGTTTTGATATGAAACTTTTCCAAAGTGAAAACAGATAGTTTACCGGAGTAAGTATCACTTCAAGTATCTCTATTACCGGAGCAGCGAATTTGGCGAAGCTCTCTGGCTTCTCTTTAGCTATATTTTTTGGGGTTATTTCACCAAAAATCAAAACAACAACTGTTATCACAATAGTTGCAACAGAAGCTCCTGCATCCCCCACAAGACTTATAAACCAGACCGTTGCTATCGATGACAGTGAAATATTCACTATATTGTTGCCAACAAGGACTGTTGAAATAAACTTGTTATAATCACTCAAAAGCTTAAGTACCTTTTTTGATGATTTGTTACCGCGTTCAGCAGAAAGTTTAATTTTGGTAAGGCTTAAAGTGTTAAATGCAGTCTCGGTTGCTGAAAAGAATGCTGAAAGCATTACAAGCACCACCATTGATATAATTAAGCCTATGTCATCCATAAATTCAAAATATCCTCCAAACTTTGCTTAAAACGTAAAAAAGCACAGCCCGAAGCAGTTTTGCTGCTCAGGCTATGCCTTAATTATAAAATATAATACATCGTATGTCTGTATCGTCCATCAATAAAACCCTTCAAAAATGTGCTTTTACAAGCCATATAGGTATATTATACAATATTGCTTCATATTTGTCAAATTATTTGATTATTCCGCCGCCAAGGAGCCTGTCCCCATCATAAATCACTGCGGATTGCCCCGGCGTCGCCGCGCGCTGTGGCTCATCAAAAACAATAAGGACCATATCATCGCGCATGAATGTTCCAGCCATTGCCGGTGCAGCAGCATGCGCGTACCTTATTTTACATTTAACATTTATTGGCCCATCGGGAACACCATTTATCCAGTTGAAGCTTTTCACAATGAGTCGCTTTGTAAAAAGTTCTTCATTTTTTACGAGCACCACTCTATTTTCTGCAGCTTCTATTTTTCCAACATAAAGCGGTTTTGGAAGAGAAAGGCCAAGGCCTTTTCTCTGGCCTATAGTATATCGGTAGATTCCTTTATGCTTTCCAAGGACTTTACCGCATAGATCTACAAAATCACCCTGCGGCATAGCGCCTATTTCCCGCTCAATGTAGCCTTGGGTATTACCGTCTGGAATAAAGCAGATATCCTGAGAATCCGGCTTATGGGCCACTGGGATTCCCACCTGCTTTGCAATATATCTGATCTCATCTTTAGATAGTTCAGCAATGGGAAAACGAATGTGCGGTATAAGCTCTTTTGTGAGATTATACATAACGTAGCTCTGGTCTTTTGCAAGATTTTTAGCACAGTAAATATTTTCTCCGTCAATACGGGCATAGTGCCCTGTTGCAATAAGGTCATAGCCAAGCTCCTGGGCTCTTTCAAGAAAAGCAGGAAATTTTATAAATTTATTGCACCTTACACATGGGTTTGGAGTTCTGCCAAGGCGGTATTCATCTAGAAAATTGTTCAGTACTTTCTCCTTAAAAATATCACGAAAGTCAAAAATATAGTGCGAAACCCCAAGAAAATCCGCAACCTCTTTCGCATCTTTCGCTCCATTCCAACCTTCATCTGTCATGCGAAAGGTTGCACTGGCGACCTCATATCCCTGCTCTTTAAGTAAATACGCTGCAACGGCACTGTCAACTCCGCCGCTGAGCCCCACCATTATTTTGTTCATGCCAGCATATAAATAAGTGCGCCGATGAACGACGGTACAACCATTGCAAGGATCAAAATTATTACCATCACTTTTACAAAAAGTTTATTCTTCAAAATATACCTCCAAAATCAATCCACAAGTCCAAAACTTCTGAAAGGTAAAACAATAAATCTTGCAATACCCTTGACGTTTTCCTTTTCTATATATGGATCATCCCAAAATCTTGCATCAAGTGAGCTTCTGCGGTTATCTCCGCAGAAGAAATAACAGCCATCAGGAACTTCAAATTCTCCCTCAAAATCTGAATAGGAGCTTATATAAGGTTCATAATAATATTCGCCATTAATATATGTGTTGCCATTTCCATCGAACTCTATTTTGTCACCCGGAAGACCAATGCAGCGTTTAAGCAGCACCATATCCAGTTCTTCATTATAAAAAACTACCACATCTCCGCGTTGGACATTATCTTTATTAAAGCATCTTGTTGTTATTACCTGCGAACCTGCCGGAACAGTCGTTTCCATAGAACCGGTGGGAACATTAGCCACAAAGCAGAAACACTCAAAAATCACTACAGGAATTACGCAATAGAAAAATATCGTCTTTATCCAGTCAAATATTTCAGCTTTTATTCTCTGTTTTCTGCTATTTTCTACCTCAGCCTCTTCCTCTTCAAGTGTCCTATCGTTGTCAAAATTCATATGTAGATCCTCCTAAGATCAATTTAATATTCCAAAAGAGCCGAAAGGCCAAAGCAAAAAAACTGCTTTACCAATCAATTTTTCTTCAGATATATATGGTTCGTTCCAAAACCTTGCGTCATTTGAACTTTGGCGGTTATCTCCTAAAAAAAGATAATGCCCCTCAGGAACATCAAATTCTCCGTTATAACCGCTATATGGCATAGCATAATTTTCACAATAAAATTCGCCATTTATATATACGCTGCCGTCTTTCTCTATTGTGACACTGTCCCCCGGGAGTCCTACGCATCGCTTTACAAGTATACGGCAAAGCTCATCTGACTCAAAAACAATTATATCACCGCGTTTCACGCTTTTTTCCACATTATAGATTCGCATGCTTATTACCAAGCTTTTTTCGGGAATAGTCGGTTCCATTGAGCCGGTTGGAATTAAAGTAAAGAACGCGACAAATTTTATGAAAAGCACCACGACAAGAATTTCCACTACATAAGGAATTACCCATTCCCGAAAGACACGCTTAATTGTAAGCGGCTGTTTTTCTTTTTTTAATTTAGCAGAATCGTCAAAATCGTTAAGCATTTTGACCCCCTTTGCGCTTATTTATTTTTTCGCGTATTAATTTAATAATTATATCATTAAAGACAAATATTTGCAACCTTGGTTATATTAAAAAGCAAGTTTGTATAAAATCCAAACGTTTTTATTTTATAGCGGTTATTTATTTTGGCTATTTTCAGCTTTTTGAGAAATAATAATGGTAAACCAAACCGCTTCGTGAGGGGGATCTTATTTGTTCATTGTTCTTTTCCGAACGCTTATAATTTATTTTATAATTATTTTTTGTTTAAGAATAATGGGAAAGCGCCAACTTGGTGAACTTCAGCCTTCTGAATTTGTTATTGCAATACTTATTTCAAATATTGCCACACTTTCCATTGAAGACACAGACATCCCGCTCCTTGGCGCAGTAGTTCCTATAATCATACTTATGAGTGCGGAAGTAATATTATCTTATATAACTCTCAAAAGCAGTAAAGCGCAGGCAGCAGTTACCGGACACCCCGTTATAATAATTGGAAACGGCAACATCAACCAAAAAAATATGAGGGAACTTCGCTTTTCTATTGAGGATCTTATGAGTCAGCTTCGTATAAACGGTATATTTGACATTCGAGAAGTTGCGTGGGCAATAGTTGAAACCAACGGCAAACTCACTGTTTACCCAAAATTTGAATCCCGACCGCTCACACCGGAAGCTATTTTCTCTCCTGAGACAAGTTCAGGTGACAACCCGCCAATGGTGCTCATCAGTGATGGGGTTTTAAACACAAATGTACTTGAAATTTATAATCTGAGTGAAAGATGGTTAAACAATGTACTTGAGGAAAATAAAATCACCGTTGGAAATGTTTTTCTTATGACATGTGACCCATCTGCACAGTATTACATTGTAAAAAAAGAGGTGGAAAAATGAAAAGGTTGTGGATCG